>CAZOMH010000101.1:0-10317 GCA_964580415.1 uncultured Nitrospirales bacterium | reverse complement strand
GGCGACTTTGACACCACCCGGCTCACACTGCGTGTGCCGAACGACCTCTACCATGCGCTGGGCATTGCCGCCCGCGTGGAGGGGGTCAACCGCAATCAACTGATTGTGGACATCCTGACCTCGGCCCTCTCACGCACACCCGGTTTGGACCGTTTTCCGGACTCGGATCTGCCCGGGGAAGACGGCTGATACCGACGAAAACCCATGTGACCCGCCATGCCCCCCGGGGAAGCATGCAGCGTCCGCTTGCCGGGCTATCGGCAGCAAACGATGCGTTTGCGCTTTCTTGGGGCTTCATGATAAGATTCGCCCTGGCCCCTGTGGAGAGGTGACCGAGTGGCCGAAGGTGGCGCCCTGCTAAGGCGTTGTACCCCAAAAGGGTACCGTGGGTTCAAATCCCACCCTCTCCGCCACTTTTTTTTCTGACAGGGGCGCATCCCAATCCAATGCCTGCCCCCCTTCCCAATACAGTCTCTATTGGCCGTGTCCTGCCGTGTTGGGTCGCGCTTCAAGTACGTCCATGGGCATCATATCCACGTTGCACAATGTTCTCCGATGACTTCCTTTGCCTTTTGGGTACTGCCAATACCACAACTTCTGTGCCGCAGCGCGCAGCCTGTCCGAAGTGAGCCGATTTCCATCCAAACCGCCGTGCTTGAGTGCCAGCGCTTTAACGGCTGCCTCGTTTCTGTCGCAAATATCGCCAAGGACCTTACTGCCAGATGCTTTGAACACCCGCGCAATACCACCACCAGACTCCCGGCGCTCAGGGTCCTGTTCCAAAATGTCCTCCCAGTTGGCCTCTTCCTCGAGCAGGGCTTTGCCTTCGGAAAAGTCTTACGCGCCTGCCAGCGTGTCATGGCCGTTCCACTTTGGTTGGTTGTTTGTGTCGTATTCAATAGGGGAAAACATGAACACTGCGACTTGACCATCATTTGTCCATTCGACAACCAGACTGTCGGCTTTGTAGGACCCCCTGTCGGTGATGTAGGTGGGGCCGTCCTTCGAAGGCATCGTTGCGAAGATTTCCATGTCGCGGTCTAGAAAGAAATGCTCACAGAGCAGTATTTCGGCCCCGGGCACCTGTGGCGACTTCAGCCGGACCATGATGGGATTGTCCAGGCGTTGCGCGAATCCAACCATGCAGCCGGCGTACAGGCAGATGGACAAGACGATGAGTATCAGCAGCAGACCGACAATAATCTTTCCCATATAGGGGCCCCCTCCCTCTTGCTAGTCGGCGCAGAGCCTGAATCCGTAGCCGTCCCTGCGCAGATTGGGCGGGAACCAGTTGCGTTTCAGGACGTTGCAGTGGCGAGGGGCGTCGCGCCAGGACCCGCCCAGGGTGATTCGTTCGAAGCCGGTTTCCGGGCCTTGGGGGTCCGTTTCGGGGCTGTTCGCGTAGTACTCGGGAGCGAACCAGTCACTGCACCATTCCCACAGGTTCCCGACCATGTCGTGGAATCCCCATGCGTTGGGCAGTTTCAGACCGCAGGCGTGGGGTTGGGATGCACTGTTGTCGGCGCACCAGGCGAAATTTTCGACTGCGGCGTCTGTGGCGATGAACTGCCCCGGAACGGGGTTCCCCGCCTGACAGGTATACACCCACTCGGCCTCGGTGGGGAGACGGAAACGGGCGGTTCCGCCCAGATTCAGGCGGGCTGCGTACTGTACGGCATCCTCCCAGGAAACCGACCCGACAGGCATGGCATCGTCCTGGATATCGGAAGGGTTCATCCCCATAAGGGCTTTCCACTGTGCCTGGTTCACCTCGTACTGCCCCAGCCAGAACCCTTTGGTGAGGGTCACCGGGTGTGCGGGCTGTTCCGCCTCCGCATTGCGGCCCCCACTGATACCAAGCGTGAATGTGCCCGGCTGAACCCGGATAAACGGCATGTCCACATTGCCGGGCAAATGAAGCACGGCCCGCGTGTCGTTTGCCTCCCATGTGATGGCCGTCGTTTCAGGGGCGGCCGGATAGGCCATTTCATCGAGCATCTCGCGTTTGGCCTTGGGTGTTCCGGGAAAGAACGGGTTTTCGAAGCGCGGGTTGCGCTTCAGGGTCAGCAGGACGTATCCCGGAGCCTTGACCAGCGCGCGGGGCCGCGGCTTCTGTTCGATTCGCCGGAGGGCTGCCTCAGCTTCGGCGGCCTGTTTCTGTGACTTGCTGTCGCCCATCAACAAGAGGGTGTCGAAAGACTCCGCGTAGCGTTTGAACGCATCCAGGGGGGACAAATCCAGGACCAGACTGAGTTGGTCCTTTTCGATTTCAAAAACCCCGTTCAATAGAATCGGTTTGTTCAAGCCCGCCCATACGCTGTCTTTCTTGACCCGTGACACGGACAGGTCAATTTGTCCTGGACGAACGTCTTCATTTCGCGAATAGGAGCCCGATACGGTCACCCCCGAACCCTGAAGTTCAAAGAGCGGCTCGAGTGTGCCCGGGGCAAACATCACGCGCCATTCTGCCTGCCCCGCTGGTCCCGACTGTTCCCATTGGCCCGTGAGGCCGACGGGGCTTCCGGGAAGCCCCGTCCCTTTCGGTGTGGAACTGAATGACGGAGGGGTGATGCCTTCCTTATGTGTCCCAAACGTTGCGGGATAGACCGCAATAATGCCCCCCGGGAGCACCGTCAACAGAATGGCCACACCCAGAAGTGTGGGCCAGGGCAGTTGGGCGGTCGGATGCCCCCCCTGCTTCAAATTCCCCGGCGGGGCGGGTAACGCCGGTTGGCGCGGAGGCACATTCCAGGTCCGAGGCATCGGACGGTTCATTCCCCTCGTCTGTGCCTGTCGAAAGAGACGGAGACGGCGATACTTTCGGAACCGCAAAGGGTTTCACCAGTTCGGCAAGTTCAGGAATTTCTCCCAGCTTCTTCCAGTCGGACATTCCGGGGCGCCATGCGAGCGACGACAAATCAATGCGCTTTTGGGTGGCCAGTTCCCGGGCCTGTTCCAGGGTCAGCGGACCTTCCTGTCTTCCATCGACCCCGAAATGCCATATTGCCTCATTGTCCTGCGGGCGGGGCTTCCCGGGGTTCTCTTCCATGGAGACCGGTTGCGCCCCCTCCTGTTCTGACAGGGGTACGGCAAGCGTTATATGTCCCTTGCATGAAGGGCACGCCACCGTGCTCCCCAACATGTCAGGTTGAGCCTCAAGCTGCCGGCCGCAGTGAGGGCATTTGAACGTGTAGCCGCTCATATCATTTTGTCCCCCACGATGATTGCACAGAAGACAGGCATGCCAAACCCCACTGCCGTTTCATTGCATGCCTCCTTTATTTGACCTTGGAACAAGTATCTTCCGAAGACCCCGCCGATTCAAACTCGCCCCGGGCGGGAGGGTTCCCAAAACCAAGATTGCGCGCTGAAGTGGGCCTAAGGCCATGTGGGAAACCGAGAAAGTGTCCTAATAACCGTGTTCCGTCCAGAAACGAGACGCTTGTGTCCAGAAAGTGGACGGATTATAATCGCGACGTTGGTCCGGAAAATTAGGCGTCCGGGCCAAGATCAACGTCTGTGTATAGGGGGTCGGTGCAGTGGGTGAATGGGTGAATGCTGTCTATTGGCTGGTCGATTGGTTCCCGCACGGGTTGGATCGGCTTATGGGGCTGGTGATCCTGGCGACGGTCGCGTACGTCGTCTTTTTGGCGGTGTATGCGCACGGGCTGCGGGCCGACGCGGTGGAAGATTTTGAGGACCGCGCGGATTAGCCGGCCTGGGCGCCGGTTTGCCGGTTTGCCGCTCCCCGCAGTTCTTTCTTTCGCGCCACGAGCGCATGCAGCACGGATATCCGCATCTTGGGTCCGCCCGATTTGCCTGTGCGCGCGTCCTGCACCATGACGTCCAGAAAAACACCGCGCCGCCGGTAGTAACAGGCCCATACGGGATAGTGGTAGGGGCGGATCTCCTCGACGCCGTCAACCACGGGCTTGTTTATCAGGCCGCGCTGGATCAGGACGTAATGCATCGCCCCCTTCCGTGCGAGGGCTGCGACCCGTGCGGGGTCGATCATGGCCGGGAAAACATCGCCGTCCAGTTCGCGTTCGGCGAGTTCATTGTTGCATTCGAGCAGGGAAAACTCGCCGTTTATCCCCTCCACGGCGGTCCACACACTTTGTTCGCGCCTGGGGGAGGTGGCATGCACGCGCACGGCAAAGGAGGGAAGCCAGAGCCGTTCTATGAACGGCATCACGCGGGTGGCGGGATCGTCCCCAACAGCAACAACGGCCTTCTGGGCAAACAGGCCAAAGCCGTTGCCCAAACGCGGTCCAGCGAAAAAACGCGCCGCCGCCTCCGCGTTAATCAGGGCTGGCAGGGACAGGGAGGTCAATCGCGTTCCTTGTTGCGGGTCAGCAGCAACCGTCCATAGACAATGGCGGCGAAACCTATTATCAGCAGCACGGTGGCGCAGACAACGTTTACCACGGCGGCGCGCGTATTGGTCTGGGCGGCGAAGTAGGTGCCAACCATGACGGGAATGCCCACGGCGACGATGAAAAGCCCGAGTGCGACGTAAGTCTCGCCGTCGCGCTTTTCCATGCGGATGTTGACATTCTTGTGGGAGTCGGATTCCTTGGGTTGATCATTCATCAGCTTGTCGGAATCAGACAATTTGGGTTGATCGCTCATCAGCATGTCCGCAGATCCTATCTGAAGTAGAAATAGACCAGCACATGGGGGGTCATGGAGATAACAGTCCAAAGCCGCAGGTCGGTCCAGATGGATTTATAGGGCCGGCCGCGGTTTACGTATTTCGGGTTAAGCAGCAGGCCAACCCATATCATGGTCAGCACGAAGATGCCCACGCCGCAATAACCGGCCACTCCGTTGGGAATCATGCCGAGGGCGTCATTGATGGGCACAAAGACCGCGCGGAGCGCCGGTCCGAAAAACTTGTCACAGAAGGCTGTAATGGCGTCTTCCATTAGGAAATCCTTTCCTGCAGCGCCTCTTGGGCGTCTTCATCGGCAACCACGGAACTCCAGCAGAGCCCGCGCAGTTTTTCCTCGGACTCGCGTTTGGTCAGGAGGCTGACCACAACCGTGACGATAAGGGAGAAAATGAACGACCACCAGGCCACAAAGAGGAAGGGCTCGGCGGAGGCAAAAAGGCCCGGTGTGTACTTGAGCACGAAGCAGAACATGACTCCGAGCACGAGTCCGGCCAGTCCGCCGTAGCCGGTGGCGCGGGGCCATATGATACCGAGAAGCAGGATGGCCAGCAGCGGGCCCTGGAAAAGCGAGAGGATGGTCTGCATGAACACATAGATGTGCTCGCGGTTGGCGATGGGTTCGGCGAGCAGCGCGGTGGAAATAATCAGGGCCAGCGTGATGAAACGGCCCATGCCCAGCGCCATCTTCTCGCTCATGGGTCCCTTGCCCATCCAACTCCGAATCTGTCCGAGAATATCGGTGATAAAGATGGTGGTGGTGGAATTGAGCGAGGCGGAGATGTGGGACATCATGGCGGCGAAGAGTGCGGCGAACATGAGGCCGCGCAGCCCGGCCGGCATGAGAAGCCGGATCATCTCCGGCACGGCGCGGTCGGCGTTGGCGTTTCCGAGATTTGGAATCAGCACGATGGCGCACAGACCGGGCAGGGCGACCATGAGGGGGATCATGGCCTTAAGCAGGCCCCCGAAGAGCATGCCGCCCTTGGCGTCCCATTCGGAACGGGCACCCAGGGTGCGCTGCACGATAACCTGGTTGCCGCTCATGTAGGCGACGGCCATGACAAGCGCCAAACCGAACACGATACCGGTCCAGGGGAAGGGGCCGGTGGTGTTGTGGGGGAGCAGGAGCCGGAAATGGTCCGCATACTGCGGACCCATGGCAAGCACCTTTTCATGGAGCGCCGACCATCCGCCAACTTCCCACAGGCTAAGCGCGAGCAGGCCGAAGCCGCCGACGTACATGACGATTAACTGGACCACATCGGTGAAGACCACGGCGGTGAGACCGCCGGAGAACGTGTAAATGCCCGTGATCGCGGCGGTCAGCCACAGCGTGAGATAGGGATTCCAGCCGAGGATGGTGTGCATGAGCTTGTCGGCGGAAAGCCACTGCATGATGGCGAGCATAAAGAACAGCACCACGGCCCAAATGAGGCCGTTGATGAACTGAACGGCGGTGTTGTACCGCCGGCCAAGGAACTCGGGGATGGTGAACACGCCGGAGCGCCAGAAGTAGGGGACGAACACGAAGGCCGCGATGACCATGGCGGGCATGGAGCCCATCCAGTCGAAATTGGCCGCCGAAACGCCGTTGGTGTAGGCCGCGCCGGCCACCGCCACGAAGTCGGTGGCGCCAATGTCCGACGTGACAATGGAGAAGCCGATGGCCCAGAAGGGCAGCGCCTTGCCGGCGATGAAGAAGTCTTCGGCACTTCCAACGAAGCGGGTGCAGTAGGTGCCCAGCATGAGCGAGCCGACCATGTATACAAAGACAATGAAGATGTCTATGGGATGAAGCCCGACAATTTCCATGAGGCATTCCCCGCAGTTGTATGGAATTCCAGATAAAGAACATTCAAAGACTTGTTTGGGCGGCGGCATTATGCCAGAATTGGGACGCCCATACAAAATAAGGCAACCGCGGAGGTATTTCATGGGCGTTCGACTGCGTCCCGACACGTTGGACCTGAGCGTGGTGCTTCCCTGCCTTAACGAGGCGGCGAACCTGCGCGTGCTGCTGCCGTCCCTGCGGGAAACGCTGGAGGGGCTGGCTGTTTCCTGGGAAATCCTCGTGATTGACGGCCCCTCGACCGACGACACGCGGGCCGTGGCCGCGGAGCAGGGCGCGCGCTATGTCCGCGACGAGCAGCGGGGGTACGGCCGGGCCATTTTGCGGGGGTTTGAGGAGGCAAACGGCGCGTGGGTCCTCACCATGGACGCCGACCTGTCCCACCCGAGCGAGTTTGTGGCACGGCTATGGGAGGCGCGGGCGAACGGAGACATCGTCATCGCTTCGCGCTACGTGCCAGGGGGCAAGGCCGACCAGCCCTGGGCGCGGCTGATGCTGAGCAGGGTGCTGAACGGGTTCCTGCGCAAGGCGCTCACGCTGGAACCGCTCGACTTGTCGAGCGGGTTCCGGCTCTACCGGAAACGGGTGCTGCGGGGGCTGGAAATCGAATTCACCAATTTTGCCGTGCTTATTGAGATTCTGCTGAAGGCTTTCGCCCGGGGCGCGAATATTGCCGAAACACCCTTCCACTACCAGCCGCGTATTGAGGGGGTTTCGCATGCGCGCATCATTGCGTTCGGCATGGACTACCTGCGGCTCATCCGCCGCATGTGGGGCATCCGCAACTCGGTCGATTTTCCCGACTACGACTGGCGGGCGCACAACGGCCGCATCTGGTTCCAGCGGTACTGGCAGCGCAAACGGCACAGCATCATCATGCGGTTTGCACCCCCGTCGGGCCTTGTGTGCGACATCGGCTGCGGCAGCAGCCACATTCTGGTCGATTTGCCGCATGCGGTGGGCATCGACCTGAGGCTGGACAAACTGCGCTTCATGCGGACCCGCCACCGGGGCGCGCTGATGCAGGGGGACGGCATGGCGCTGCCCTTTGTGGACGAGTCGCTGGACGGTATTATCTCGTCGGAGATCATCGAGCATATTCCCGATGAAAAAGGGCGCCACATCGACGAGTTGCTGCGCGTGCTGAAGCCCGGCGGCACCATTATCCTGGGCACGCCGGATTACGGCGGCTGGCAGTGGCCGCTGATTGAATGGGTCTACGGCCGCGTCGCGCCGGGTGCCTACGCGCACGAGCACGTCAATCCGTATACGCGCGAAGAACTGCACCGGGCGCTGACGGACCGGGGCTGCGAGATTCTGGAAGAGGACGCCATCTGCCGTGCCGAGTTGATTGTGAAGGCCAGAAAGGCGGAAGCGCAGCAGGCGTAGGAACGGCGGGATTGGGGTCGGGGGCCGGCGCACCGTTTTGGTGCTTCCTGAATATGCCCCACTGAACCGCCAATGGCCTTGTTGAAGCGGAATGTCATGAATCCTGATGATGTTGTCACAATAGACTGCCTGTACCGGCAACGGCCGCGGCATGCGGCGGCCTTTCTGATGGTGGAGGACGGCGAGGCCGCGTTTGTTGATGTGAATACCGTGCATGCGGTGCCGATTCTGCTGGCGGCACTCAAAGAGCGCGGCATCGCGCCGGAGCGGGTGCGCCACGTCATTGTCACGCATATCCATTTCGACCATGCCGGCGGAGCGTCGATTCTGCTGGACCATTGCCCCAATGCGGAACTGGTATGCCATCCGAGGGCACGGCGGCATTTGGCGGACCCCGCGCGCCTGATCAAGAGCGCAACCCGGGTGTACGGCGCGGAGGAGTTTGCGCGGCTGTACATGCCCATGCACGCGATTGAGGAAAGCCGCGTGCGCGGCATGGACGACGGCGCGCAGTTGGTGTTCGGCGGGCGAACCTTCACCTTTGTCCACACGCGGGGCCACGCCAACCACCACATGTGCATCCACGATTCCAGGAGCGGGGGCGTGTTCACGGGTGATGCATTTGGCGTGGAGTATGACGGGCTGCGGGGGGGTGTGATGCCGTTCTTGCTGTGTTCGTCGGCACCGACCGATTTTGATCCTGCCGAGGCGCTGGCCAGTGTGGACAAGATACTCGCCCTTGACCCGTCGCGCCTCTTTTTGACGCATTATGGTGAACTGGCGGAGGTGGGGGCGGCTGCGCATGTGTTGCGCGAATCCACCGGGCGGCTGGCGGACATCGTGGACATGGCCGTGAGCCTGTCGCACCACGACCGGGAACTTTATGACTTCTGTGCGGCCAAACTGCGCCGGGTGATCACAGAAATGGCGGACCTGTGCGGTATCGGGTTGTCCGAATCGGAACGGGCGATATTTGAATCCTACGTCGATGTTAACGCGCAGGGCCTGGCAATTTGCGCGGAGAAGACCATGGCCGGAAAGAACGGGTGAGCGCGGTGCTCATTTCGGGAACGCCCATGGCCTGGCGGGCATCGGGGAGGGAATGACAGCGGGACCCGCGCATTGCGATTTGTGTTTGTGACCGCAACGAGAAGGAATGAAGTCATGTGGAAGAAGGTGCTGAAGGTCGCGGCGGTTGTGGTGCCGGTGTTGGTTGTGGTGCTTTGGGCGAACAAGGCGTACCGGGACAAGCGTTATTTTGACAATTATGACGCCGCCGCGCCGCTCAATATTGCCGGGTCGGAGCGGGAGGAGGTGAACAGGGAAACACCGGAAAAGGCGTATGTGATCCGGAAGTTCAGCTTTGACGGCTACAACGGAGAGAAGGTTCCGACGCTGATGTCGGCGCCGGTGAAAGGCGCGGGGAAGAAACTGCCGACAGTTGTCTTCCTCCATGGTGTCGGCCAGAGCAAGTCGTTTCTAAAACAGATCGCCGCGCCGTTTAACCAGACGGGGTTTGTGCTTGTCAGTTTTGACCAGTTCATGCAGGGTGAACGCAAGCTGCCGAAGAAGTCGCCCCTCCTCACCTTACTGAAAGCGTTCCGGGATCGCCCGGCCAAGACGGTCAACGAGGCGCGCAGGCTGATTGACTATCTGGTGACCTGTCCGGAGGTGGATTCGAGCCGCATATATCTGGTCGGGGCCAGTTATGGTGCGGTGATGGGCAGCACTGTCATGGCGAAGGACAAGCGCATTCGCGCGGGCGTTCTGGTGTATGGCGGCGGTGATTTGGGAAAGCTTCTCGATTCCTATGCAAACCACTTGGTGGTTGCGGCAGCGCTGCACCTGATTGACAGGAAAAACCTGAATGTGGAAAAGCCGCCGCTGCCGCAGTTGACGACAATGCAGGAACTCATGGTGCGCCCGGTTCTCGGGACGATTGTCTCGGTTGCGCGATACTTCATGGGAGCATGTGATCCCATCAAATATGTCGGCAAGATCGCTCCAGCGCCGGTCTATTTCCAGAACGGAAAACATGACTGCATGGTTCCCGCCGCCGCGGCGAAAGCGCTGCAGGACGCCGCCGGGGAACCGAAGAAGATTACCTGGTACGATTCGGACCACGTCGGCATTGATGTGGAGCAGACCAAGGGGGTGCTGAAGGACGGGCTGCAATGGCTCCTGGAACAGGATAATCCGATGCGCCCGCCGGAGGACAAGGTGACGGAAGTGCCGGCGTTTGATCTGAAGAAGATGTGAGGGGCGTGAAGTGCAACCTCGACGGGAAACTTGGTGGCGTGGGTGTAATGTCTTAGGGACCAGGCATTTCCAAATATACCTTATCGCCAAGGAGACAGAACGAATACGCTGCTTCCTGCAAAAGGCGCGTCCGTCAACACGCACG
>CAZOMH010000100.1:0-10356 GCA_964580415.1 uncultured Nitrospirales bacterium | reverse complement strand
AGGCGCACCGAGAAGAAGGTCGCCGCACGGCTGAGCATCGGGCGGCTGGACGCGATTCGCGGGGCGATCAACATCCCCATCGTGCTGCACGGCGGCACGGGCATCCGCAGGGAGTACATCATCGACTCCATCCGCCACGGGGTCGCCAAGATCAACGTGGCCACGGCGATTCGCCAGCCCTACGAGGCGCTGCTCAAGGAATCGCCGGAACGGGCGCTGGAAGCGGTTTACGCGGAGACGCTGCGCGTCATCCGCGAGGATTTGGAACTGGAAGGTTCGGCGGACATCATTCACCCGTCACGCCCTGCGTGACAGAACAGGAGATAATGCACATGTCGGAAAAGAGCACCTTTGCATTGTTCTTCGGCAACCGGGGTTATTTTCCGGCGTCGCTCCAGGCGGGCGCACGCAAGGAAATGACTGCGAGGCTGAAGGCACTGGGCCACAAGACCATCGCGCTCGACGCCGCGCTCACGCGCAACGGCGCGATTGAAACCCCGGCCGAGGGCCAGATTTACGCCAACTTCCTGCGCGAGAACCATGGCAAGTTTGACGGCGTGATCCTGTGCCTGCCCAACTTTGGCGACGAGACCGGGGCCATCGCGGCGCTGGCCGACGCGGGCGTGCCCATCCTCATCCAGGCCTACCCGGACGAGATGACCAAGATGCGGCCCGAGCTGCGCCGCGACTCCTTCTGCGGCAAGTTCTCCGTCATGGACGTCTTCTGCCAGTACGGGCTCAAGTTCACCGCGCTCAAGCCGCATACCGTCGCCCCCGGCAGCAAGGCTTTTGCGGAGAACGTTGACTATTTCGACAAGCTCTGCCGCGTGGTCAAATCCATGCGCCGCATGGTCGTCGGCGCCATCGGCGCGCGCACGACCGCCTTCAAGACCGTCCGCATTGACGAACTTGCCCTCCAGCGCCACGGCATCACCATGGAAACCATGGACCTGTCCGAGGTGTTTGCCCGCATGCGCGAAGTGAAACAGTCCGACCCGGCAGCCAAGGCCAAGGCCAGGAAACTGGCCGACTACACCTGCTGGAAGGGCGTTCCCAAGGAGGCCTTTGAAACAATTGTCTCCCTCGGTGTCGTGCTTGACGGAATTGTCGACGAGCTCAAGCTTGACGCGCTGGCCCTGCGCTGCTGGGTCGAAATGCAGAAGCAGCTCAAAATATCCCCCTGCGTGCTGCTCAGCGAGATGAACGACCGCGGCCTCTACGTGTCCTGCGAGGTGGACGTCGGCACGGGCATCACCATGCGCGCCCTCGGCGCGGCCTCCGGCAAGGCGGCCACCTGCCTTGACTGGAACAACAACTACGGCGACGACGAGAACAAGTGCATCCTGTTCCACTGCGGGCCCGTGCCGCAGAGCCTGTTGACCGCCAAGGGCGAAATCTCCGACCACCTCATCCTCGCCAACGCCGTCGGCAAGTGCTCCTCATGGGGATGCAACGTCGGCCGCATCGCCCCCAATCCAATCAGCTTTGGCAACCTCACCACTGCCGACGGAAAACTGAAGTTCTACCTCGGCGAAGGCAAGTTCACCAAGGACCGGATTCCGAAAGACTATTTCGGCTGCGCCGGCGTCGCCGAAATCCCGCGCCTGCAGGACATCCTGCTCGAGATCGGCTACGGCGGACACCGCCACCACACCGCCGTCACCCCCGGCCACGTAATCGCGCCCGTGCGCGAAGCCTTCGAGAAATACCTCGGCTACGACGTGATCGTTCCCTGAACGGGACATAAATACTGACCGAGCGGCCCGCGGCGAACCCCGCCGCGGGCCGTACTTGTCTTCTCTTCTTTCTTGCTCTTTCTCTTGCTCATAATCTTGCTCCCGTTCCCAATAGGCAGCTGTGGAACGAAGGAAAAAGGCCGAAATTTGGACTGCCCTTTGCTCTTCTTTCACAAGGAGTGGGAGTACCACGTCAGCGCGGTGAACAAGGCCGGCGGGGGCGCGCCGAGCAATACCGTCATGGCGCTGCTGTAAACAAAACAAGCTGGGTTGTACAATGACGTGCGGGCTCTCACAGTTCGCATTAACGAGATAGGCCGTACCGGATTGTAGACGGGACTGACTGCTGGCAGGGGATAGTAACAATGAACAGATATCTTTTCGAGCAACTCATCTATGAAGAAGAAGGCCCAACGCTTGATTTTAAGAAAGAACAGTATCGGTTCGCCAAGGCGACCGAGGACGACAAGTCTGAACTCTTGAAAGATATCTTGGGCTTTGCTAACGCTTTTCGCCGGACGGAAGCATTTATCGTCATCGGAGTGGAAGATGTCCGGGGCGGCCGGGGAAACGTCGTTGGACTGAGAGTTGAAGACCATCTGGACGACCATTCGCTACAGCAGTTCGTCCACAACCTTACGAATCAGCCCGTGCGCTTCCGCTACGAGGCTTTTGAATATGACGGGAAACAGGTTGGGATCATCAGCATCGATCTCCAAATTCGCCCCGTCTACCTGAAAAGAGACTACGGGAAGCTTGCGCGGGAGAAAGTGTACGTACGAAGAGGGAGTTCGACGGATCCGACTAAACCAGCTTCACCTGACGAAATTGCACAAATGCGCCTTGGAGTCTCTCAACATCCCGCCGAATTGCTTGTTGAATTTGCCGACAAGGTTAGGGATATTACGCTCGGCGCAACAGCCTCTTGGAGTACTGAGTGCTGCGAAATGCCTGAGGTAATTCCCGACCTGCCGAAACCCCGACAGAGCGGCCCACTTTGGGGGATCGATGTACCAATGGGTCGTCGTCATAACCCCGACTATTTTCGCGAACTGGCCAACTATGAGTTCTTCCGCCGAATATGCAGGCCTGTTCGCTTATCCGCAAAGAACGTAGGCCAAGTCGTGGCCAGCAACGTCCGAATAGAAATCACTGTGCCGCTAAACAGGGGTGTCGCGGTGATAGAAGCATCTGAAAGACCAAGTCCACCTAAACGGGAATCCAATTGGGAAGACCATATCGACATGAGGCATCTTAAACCAGCGTTTCGCAAGAATCCGGGTGAACTTGGCATAGTGCAGAACGATGATAGATACCGGATCGAAATTGACTGCGGTTCACTTCAACCGGGTCGGCAGGTGTACTCAGAGGTCTTCTATATCGCCACGGAGCAGAGCGGAGACATTTCTTTGAACGGGATAATATTTGCCGACAATCTTCCCCAACCTAAGGACTTTCATCTAACTGCGTCGGTAAGGGTAACGCAAAAGTCCATGACCGTCGATGAACTATGTTTGCTGCCCGAACCGGCAGGAGAAGATGACTGAAGGGTGCATACTATTCCGTGCAGAGGATTCCCCCCTCGTTTTTGCACCTGAAAAGCGGAGATGGCAAAGCCTAACAACCGCAACCAGCGGATGCACGCGAGCGTCGCTGACGAAGAATGTTGGGCAGCCTGAGGAGACTGACGTGTCGAACGAAATCTCAGAAATCACACGGCGGGCTATCATCGACTTCATCGCCACCTCCGGCGTCGATTGGGCCGGTCGGCTTCCAGAGGATGACTTCCTGTCACGCCTCTACGATCTAACCGCGATGCGGTCCAACGACTCCCGTATGCGCAACGCAGCCGGGGATATCCTCCAGCACCGTGTCAACTGGCGCGACTGGGAAGACGACTGGGTTTTCCACGACAGTCGATTCAACCTCCTCTGGACGTCAGATGATACGTTTCTTAAGTTCCTCTGCGAAACAGTTCATCCCGTGGTTCGGCCCGATCCCGAAGAGGCACAGAAACTCGTTGCTGGGTACAACAAGGAGCTAGCCGAAGATGGATGGTCTCTCGTAGGGGCAAGGGAGATTTCCGGTCGGCCTGTTTTCGCCCCGCAGAAGGTCGGTCAGCGCACGCAGGTCTTCGACGAACCCACCGGTTGGCAGAAGGTTGATCGCCAGCTTCAGGAAGTCCGCCTTCGCCTCGAAAGGGCGGAGTCTGAGGAGCAGTACCAGGCCGTCGGCCTTCTCTGCCGAGAGGTACTGATCTCAGCCGCTCAGGAGGTCTACGATTCGGAACGTCACTCATCTCTAGACGGCGTCGCGCCCAGCGAGACGGACGCAAAGCGAATGCTCGAAGCGTTCTTCATGTCGGAACTCGAGGGTAGAACAAACGAGGAGGCACGCGCGCACGCGAAAGCGGCGCTCCGCCTCGCTCTCGCGCTCCAGCACCAGCGAACAGCCGACTTCCGTATGGCTGCCCTGTGCGCTGAGGCGACGTCATCCGTTGTGAATATCCTCGCAGTGCTGGCGGGTCGGCGTGGGAGGTCGTTTTGAATCAGCACCGGCGTGCGCTGCCCAACAACAGTATGCAACGAACGGCGTCAGGCACCGTCGCCCATGCTTAACATTGAGCGGCCCGCGGCGAACCCCGCCGCGGGCCGCTTTCTTCTGTGTGATTGGAACCACGAAGGCACGAAGAGGGAGGGAAGGCAGGAAGAAAGACCTTTTTGACATGGATAGACAGGATGAACAGGATAAGGCAAGAAGCAGTCTGTCTTTCATCCTGTCCATCCATGTTCAATTCTTCCCCATGTATTCTCCTTCGTCTCCTTCGTGCCTTCGTGGTTCAAACGCGTTCCGTCATGTTGTGCCAAACTGTGTTTCTACGTATGCTAAATGCAACTTTACATATGAGGTGACTGCGTCATGAGTCTTCTAGGCATTGATGTGGGCACGAGCGCAAGAAGAGAACCAAATCGACAAGCAAGGATGAACTGGCGGGTTGCATCGTTGCACAAAGTGATCGTTCTTTCGGCCGTTTTCTCCTGTCTGCACTTGGCTGTTTCGGCACAGGAACAGGAAAAAGTCAGCCCTTCGGAATACGCGCTTGTAGAGCGTGACAAAAAGGCGTCAACGCACCAATTTGACTACTTGGACAATGTCCAGCGAGGTGAAACGTGGATAACGGATCTGGAACTTAAGAACTCACATGTCCGTATCCCCCTGATGCGTGAAGATTCCAGCCAATATTCAGGCTATATCGGCGTCATAGACAAACACGAAGTTGAGGTAACGTGGGTCGTGCGGGGAAAAATTATGCTCATCTCATGGAGCTCTACTCAGCCGGGCGGAAAGGTGGGATGTTCAGGCTCCGTTCTTGCGCTGCTGAAAGGTTCAAGGGTCCGTGTCCTTCAGCGTTTCTACGGTTCCTGGGGTTTTGTGGGTGGTCAGGGGGCAGAGGGAATCGAGATTGGCTACAAGTCTCTCGGCAAAGACCTGGCGGGATTTCCTAAAATAGAACGCACTGTTTCTATCGGACGTGGAGGAATGGACGACAGCGGACAGCATGAGGGAATTGAAGAGGTCGAAACACGAACGGTGTATTTGCTGAAAGATGATCGTCTTCTGGAGGTGTCTCACAGCAATTGGGTTCAGGTCTCTTGGACCGATCTTTCCACCTCCTTAGATGCGCTTGTGGGTGTGGCCTTGGCCAGAATGCCGGAGAATAACCGCACCGGAATGCCCAAACAGTCATTTGAGGAGCAGGCGCGCTTGTTGAAAGAATCTATTCTAAGGCACAATCCTGAAATCAAGGACGAAAAGAACTGCCCCCACAGGATATCGTTACCCTATAAGGGGCGTATCGTGACTCCATTGGAACCAAAAGACCTCGACTATCCCTACAATGAAGTGACAGAGGTGGGGTGGGTGAAGAACCGGTAACTGGGAATTCGCATCATGAGTCTTCTCGGAATTGATGTCGGCACGAGCGGCTGCAAGGCAGCCGCGTATAGCGTCGGCGGCGGATGCATCGCATCCGCTCACCGCGAATATCCCACCGTCCATCCGCGGCCCGGCTGGGCCGAATTGGACAGCCGTCTTGTGCTGGCGCGGGTTAAAGAGGTCATCGCGGAAGTGGCGTCGAAGACGGCCCACGACCCCATCACCGCGCTGTGCATCAGTTCGATGGGCGAGGCGATGACGCCCGTGGACCGCAACGGGCAGGTGCTGGCCAACAGCATCCTCCAGGTGGACATCCGCGGTGCGGAGCATGCGCGGCGTTTGGAGGCGGTCTTCGGCCGCGAGGCGTTTTACGCGATCAACCCCAACATCCCCGGACCCAACTATTCGCTGCCCAAACTGCTGTGGCTGCGCGACAACGAGCCCGCGCTGTTCGACGGCGCATGGAAATTTCTGCTCTGGGGCGACCTGGTGTCGGTCATGCTCGGCGGCGAGCCGGTCACGAGTTATGCGCTGGCCAACCGCACGCTGCTCTTCGACATCCGTGAGGAGGCCTGGTCGGCGCCGCTGCTGGCGTGGTCCGGCATCGACGCCGAACGGCTGCCCCGGCCCGTGCCCAGCGGCACGGTGGCGGGCGAGGTGCGCGCCGATGTGGCGGCCGAGTTGGGCCTGCCCGCGGGCGTGAAGATCGTTGTGGGCGCGCACGACCAGTGCTGCGGCGCGCTCGGTGCGGGCATCTGCACCGGCGGCAAGGCGGTCTGCGGCATGGGCACGGTCGAGTGCATCACGCCCGTCTACAACGGCATCCCGTCGGCGGACACCATGCTTCCCATAGGACTCAACGTGGAGCACCACGTCCTGCCCGGGCTGTACCTGTCGTTCCTCTACAACCAGAGCGGCTCACTGGTGAAATGGTTCCGCGACACCTTCGCCGCAGAATTGCAGGGCGACGACGTGTACGGTGCGCTCATGGGCGAAATGCCCGCAGCGCCGTCGCGGCTGCTGGTGCTGCCCCACTTCGAGATGACCGGCGCGCCCGATTTCATCACCGACTCGGCGGGCGTCATCGCCGGCCTGCGCACCAGCACCGAACGCGGCGAAATCCTGAAAGCGATCATCGAGGGCGCGGCGTTCTATTTCGTCGAGAGTCTCGACGCATTACGCGGGCTGGGCATAGACCTGTCCGAATTCATCGCCACCGGCGGCGGCGCAAAGTCCGCCGCATGGCTCCAGATCAAAGCCGACATCTACGGCGTGCCCTTTGTGCGCCCCAGAATCACCGAATGCGGCGCGCTCGGCGCGGCCATTCTTGCCGGCTGCGCGGCGGGGGCGTTCAGCAGTCCCGCCGAAGGCGTCGCCCAATTTGTCGCCCGCGAACGCGTCTTCGAGCCCGACATGACCCGGCACGCGCAGTACCGGGAGATGCACGCCAAGTACCGGCAGGTTTATCCTGCCATGAAAGGGTTGCTGGCTGAGTTGGGGTAAGTCATTCCGGCACGCCCCTGTCATCCTGAGCGAAGCGAAGGATATTGTTCCCGTCACGACGTTGGCACACGAACAAGATCCTTCGCTTCGCTGCCAAGAAAGTGTGGGACAGGCGCCCTCGCCTGTCGTCCCAAGTCGCCGTTAACGGTCCGACATCCGAGGGCGGCTGTCCTACATTCCGGAGCCGTCTTTCTTCTGCGAATCGCCGCCAACGGCGGTCTGAGGCTCAGGATGACAGAACGTCCCGCGCGTTGGAAGACAAGAAGTGCGCCGTGCACGAAAAGAAAGGGCCGCCTCGCTGCGGAGACGGCCCTTTTGTGTCGTGCGGGTTATATGTGCGTGTCAGTTCGTTATCTCGATGGGGTTGGTCATCAGCCACAACTGGTCCTTGTCAAGCACCTTGAGCGACACTTCCAGGCGGTACTTGCCCTTCTCCGTGGGCGTGAAGGTGTAGTCGCGGCCTTTTTGCTCGTCGATCTTGATGCCGTTGTGCATGAGCGCGAATTTGCCTTCGTAGGGGGAGAACGCTTTCAGCTTAAGCCCCGGTTCCATCTTGATGGACTCGCCCATCATGGTCTTGTTCGGCCCGGCCTCGGCGAAGTACACGAATCCCGTGCCGTCGGCCACCATGTCGAAGGAAAGGAACCCCCGACCCGTGCGCGCCGCCTCGATCAGGTCCGGTTCGGTCAGACCCTTCGCGAACAGATGATCGCGCACATACAGCGCCGAACGTTTGTAGTCGTCCAAGTCGTACCGGAACACCTGTTTGCCCGGTTCCAGCGGCCCGTATATCAGGCGCAGCAGTCCGCGCGTGAAGAAATTGAGCTTGATCTCGCTCACCTTCTCCTTGTCTTCATAGGGGTGGCCCGTGTCGGTCAGCGCAAGGTTTCCGTTGGGCAGGTACATGGCTTTGACACCGGCGTTTTGGTGCGTGTCGTTCCCCGAGAAGCCCGATATGTGGCGGCTGACATTCAAATCGTCCCAGATGCCCAGCACCATGTCGGGCCGCTCAAAGAGGGTGAAGAAACACTGGTCGGCATAGCCGTTGTAGCAGGTCAGCACCGTGGAGATGGTTTTCCAGAGCCATTTTTTGTCGTTCTTGTATTTCAGCATGGTCGGGTGGATATTGTAAATCTCCATCGCCTCCAGCTCGGGCAGAGCCCAGTCGCGTTCCTGTTCGCAATGGGCATACGCCACCAGACCGCCCAGTTCCTTGATCTTCTTGGCCTCGTCCCGGACCTGTTCCTTGGCGTCAAAGACCGTGGAATCGGGCAATCCCCAGGGCATAAGCCCGTAGTCCATCTCAAAGCCGCGTATGAAAAGAACGCCGTCATGATCGCCCTTCCAGCCCAGCGACCAGTCGGCCTTGCCGTCCACATAATGGTCGCTCATCATGATGAAGTTGGACCCGATGCTGTTCAGCGCGCTGGCGATGCTGGGGAACGGCGCCTTGGAATCATGCGATATTTCCGAGTGGCTGTGCATGCTGCCCTTGTACTCGTTCCAGCCGGTCTTGATGCCGGGATCGATCCGGGTCTTGGCCAGTTCCTGCCAGGCGGCCTTCTCCTTGGGGAAATAGGAGTAGCGGTTGTACAGTCCCGGACTTAACAATGCCAGAACAGCCGCCACAAACAGCAGCAGCAGTACCCCGAGGGAAATCGACGACCATTTTACTATTTTTCGGAATGCACCGTCTTCGCCAAACATGGATAAGTTCCTTTCAAAGTGACCCGGACACAGACGGCGTATTTGACTGTGTCCGGCGTCCGCCGGATTCGGATTGGGTGTGCTGGATGCTTTCCCGCCGTTTGTTTTTCCGCCGGCGAATTTGCGCCGGGACGGAACGGCACCCGTTTGCGGCTATTCTAGCACCGATGGTTCGGGCTTCCCAAGTTGCCGAATGGCGCCGAATGCGGCACAGAAAAGGAGAAGCCCGTGACCTGCACGGGCTTCACACGCACCGCCACCGGACTCGGAGAATCCGTTTGCACGAATTCCGAACCGGAACCCCGAAAATATAGCGGCGCGGAAGCCGCGTTGATTAAAGGTTTCGCTGGTCAGGTCTGGGCACTCCACATGGCCCTTGAAGATCCTGTCTGGGACCGTTGCAAAACCTTTCTGCCACGCAACTCTCGCGCCGAAAACCGTTTTGCCGGCAGCAGGCACCCTGAATGCTTCGCCAAGCCGCCTCCCATGGGGCGGACCCTGTCCTTTTCCAGGACGCTGTTTCAAGTGCGCCACGCCGTCCGGCACCCGCTCTTGCGGGCCACGCGCTTGTTTGCAGACGGTGCCTTTACCGGACACCCCGCGCCTCGCGCGCTCACGAACTTGTCATGCCCGGCCCGCCGGCTTCGTTCCATCCTGCGCGTTCACCCGCCCTTTTTTGGGGCGTCGCCGCCGGTCTCAGGCGCCAAGTCCACTGCAATTCTACCACGCTTTTTACAGAAAGCAAGGAAGCGGAGAAAGATTTTTCCGGGGCCGTGTCGGGGCCGGTTCCGCCGGAAGCGAAGAGACGGCTGGGCCGTCGGCGGGATGCCATTACAGCCGCGGCAAAGAGGGCTTCCGCGTGGACGGCGCACGTGGCGCTACAGCTTCACCACCACAAACTCCGTTTCTATCTGGTCACCCTTGCAGCGAAACAGGCGGTAGCCCTTTTCCGTGGTCTTGTCATGGTTGCCCCGCGTGCCCGAGCAGCAGGCGGTGGTGGTGAAGAGGATGCCGTCGCGCCGCTCTTCCTGGTTGCCGTGAAAATGGCCCGCCGCGGCGAGGCGCAGCGCGTGTCCCTGAAAAAGGGCCAGCACCTCTTCGGCATTCTTCACGCGGTATGCTTTTGTGTGCGGGTTGAGCGGGTGGTGCAGGAACAGCGCGACGGGCGTGGCGGGGTCGATGGTCGACACTTCCTTCTTGAGCCATTCGATCCGGTCCGGGGGAATGGTCACATCGGAGGATATACCTTGCGTGGAGTTCATTCCGAGCAGCACCCAGCCGTTGCGTTCCTGCCGCCAGTTTGCCGGGCCAAAGACCTGTTCGAAACCGGAAACTCCCTCTTTGTTCGCATCGTGGTTGCCGGGGATTACAAAGCGGGGCTTTTGCAGCCGGTCCAATCCGGCCTTGGCGGCCGCAAACTCTTCGGGGCGGTTTGCCGTGGTCAGATCGCCCAGCACGACGGTGAAATCCAGGT
>CAZOMH010000099.1:0-10427 GCA_964580415.1 uncultured Nitrospirales bacterium | reverse complement strand
CAAGACCCATCCCGAATATTTCGCGCTCATCGACGGCGCGCGGCAGGTGACCGGTAGTGCCGGCGGCGGGCCGCAGCCCTGCCCGAGCGACCCGGACGTGATCGATATCGTCACGCAGGGGGTGCTCGAAGAACTGGCGCAGAATCCCGGCATCCGCAACGTCTCAGTAAGTCAGAACGACAACGGCGCCTACTGCCAATGCCCGCGCTGCGGGGAAATAAACAAGCGCGAGGATTCGCCCATGGGCGCCAACCTCATGCTCGTCAACGCCGTGGCCGAGCGTGTGGAGAAGACCCATCCGGAGGTCATGATCGGCACCCTGGCCTACTGGTACACGCGCAAGCCGCCCAAAACGATCAAGCCGCGCGCCAACGTGCAAATCCAGCTGTGCAGCATCGAGTGCTGCTCGCTGCACCCGCTCAACGATCCCGACTGTCCCGGCAACCGCGCCTTCTGCTCCGACCTGGACGGATGGAAGGCCATCAGCGACAACATCTGGATATGGAACTACAACACCAACTTCTCCTACTACGACCTGCCCTTCCCGAACCTCAAAAGCATCGGCCCCAACGTCAAGTACTTCCTCGACAGCCACGCCAAGGGCGTGTTCATGCAGGCCAACGGCAACGGCAACACGGGCGAGTTCTGTGACCTTCGCAACTACGTCATTTCGAAATGCCTGTGGAAACCCGGTTCCGACAGTTGGGAACTGACGGAAAGATTCTGCAAACTGCACTACGGCAACGCGGCGGACGAAATCCTGACGTGGCTGCGCCGTGAATACGACGCGGCGCAGCAGGGCGGATTCCACCCCGACTGCGGGCCCACCCCCGAACGGCTGGGCCTGACCTATGATGTGGCGCAGGAGGCCCTTGGCCTGTTCGCGCGCGCGATGGAGGATGCCGACAACGACACGGTCCGCGACCGCGTGGAAAAGGCCTCCATCTGCGCCTGCAAGGCCGCTCTGCTCACGGCGCCGGTCTCGTGGCAGTATGCCGACGGCAAGCTCAACCGCACCGCCACGGCCGAAGGCGCGGCCATTCTCGAGAAGTACACCGCCCTCTGCGCCAAGCACCACATGACCATGCACAGCGAGGGCGTCTCGCTGGAGAAATTCCTGGAGACCTTCCGCGAGCAGGCCTCCGTCCCCGCGACCCGGATCGAAAACGCGGTGTGGCAGATCATCGTGACGCCCGAGCACAACGGCGCCGCGGTCGGCCTGCTGCACAAGCCCAGCGGCCGCCAAATGCTCCGCGCCATGGGCACGCCCGACATGGAAAAGGGCATTCTCGAAACCTACGTCATCTCCGGCGGCTACAAGCGCACCCAGCAGATGAACTGCACGGCCGAGACCACGAAGGACACCATCGCGCTCACCAAGAAACTGGATGACGGCACCGTTGAGCAACGGATATTCCGCCTGTCTGACGACGCCCCCGAAAAGGTGCAGATGTCTTTCAGCCTCACCCAGGGCGGCACCGCGCCCCAGCCCTGGCGTTTCAACTCGCAGACCGGATTCGACCCCGGCACGCACACGAAGGACGCCGACGCGCTCACGGTCTGCGCCAAGGCTCCCGAATGGACCGTCATGAACCGGGGCTGGTACGTGGACGACGGCCCCGACGCGGAGAAGCTGCAAAACGCCAAGGGCGGCGGCTATGCCTTCTTTAACCACGAGGCCAAGTTCGGCGCACTCATTACCTTCACGCCGGAAGAAGTGGGCCAGTTGTACATGTTCTGGCACCCCGAGCGCCCGCAGCTCAACATGGACGTCCGCACCCCCACCACCACGCTCAACCCCGGCCAGACCATGCAACTGCACTATATACTGGAATATATCGTCGAACCGCCCAAATAGGCATTACTGGGAACGCGGCAATACCGCGCGCATACGCGCGGTATCTCACGTCCGCGAAAGCGTAATAAAGCCGAAGAGGGCTACTTCTGGCTTGCGAGCGTGGAACCCTTCTCCTGGAACAGCGTGTCCTTTTCCTTGAGCCACACCAGGCCCTCATCGAGAATCTGAAGAATTATCTTCGCCTGGGTCTTGTCCAGTCCGGGATGGTCGCACGGATACCAGCGGATTTCCTTGGGCTCGCCCAGGTACTTGTAAAGTTCCTTCCCGGCATCGGGCGAGACGAGCGTGTCAATGGAGCCGTTCTGCATGAGCACCGGCGTTCCCTTCGTGCCGGCCACCCAGTTCATCGGATCGGCCGGCTTCATCATGGTTGCCACAATCTGCTTGCCGGTCCAATGCAGGATTGGCCCAATGAAAGCCGCCATCTGCCTGCCGGTCTTCTGCAGGATTGACTCATTCAGCCCATTCACAATCAGCGGCGCATCCAGAAGCACCGGGATGTTTGCGCCCCCCACGACAAGGTCGGCGGCCTTGATGCGTTTGTCAAACGCGGTCAGCGAACTCCCCGTGATCGCGCCATAACTCGCGCCGACCAGATAGATGCGTTCCGGGTCGATGTCGGGATGCGTCTGGAGGTAGTCAATAAGACGGCGTCCGTCATTGATGGTCTTCCAGGGCCGCTGCCGGAAGGCGACCGCCTGTGCCAGAAGCCCGCCGTTGATCTTGCGCTCCCCCTGCATGGACTGGTCAAAGCAGGCCATGGCAAAACCCGCCTCGTTGAAAGGCGTGCAGATTTCCTCGACAAAACCCTTGCTTTGGCCGATCCCGTGCAGAAAAACGATGACCGGCACCTTGCCTGTCCGCTTTGCCGGCAGCGTCAACAGCACCGGCATGCGCTCGTTCCTGCGTGTCTGCATCGAAAAGACAACCTTTTCGAAATGCCTGTTGCGGGGGATGCCGAAGAAATCGCCCGAGTCTTCCACCACGCCCGTCTCCGTCACTTTCACGTCGAAAGGCAGCTTCGGATCGTAGTCGCTGAAATACGTCTTGTCAGCCGCCACCTTGGCGAGAAGCAGGATGACGAAGACGCCCGCCAGCACGCCCCCCGTTATCTTAAGCGTTTTTTTCATTGTATGACTCCTTGACGAACGGTTCTCGGAACCGTCGAATTCGCACTGCTGGACTCGGAATTCCGACCGCCCATTCTACATCAATGCCGTGCTGAAATACCGTTCCGCGCGGTCGGGCAGGACCGAGGCAATATTCCCGCCGAACCGTTTTGCCAACTGCCGCGCCGCCCATACGTTCGCGCCCGACGAAATTCCCACCAGCAGGCCGTGGTCGCGTCCGAGTTGCCTCGTCGTCCCGATGGCGTCCCCGTCGGTCACTTCAATCACCTCATCCACCAGTGTCACGTCGAGCACGGCGGGAATGAACCCGTCACCGATGCCCTGTATCTGGTGCAGGCCCGGTTCATGCCCCAGCAGGGCCGCCACATTCTTCGGCTCGACCGCAACGATCTTCACCCCCGGCTTGTGCTCCTTGAGAAAGCGGCCCACACCCTGAAGCGTGCCGCCGCTGCCGACCCCCGCCACAAAGCAGGCCACATCGCCGCTCATCTGCCGCCACAGCTCCCGCGCCGTCTGTTCGTAGTGAACACGCGGGTTGTCCGGATTTTCAAACTGCTGCGGCACGAACACCCGCGGGTCCTCTTCCTTCATCCGGTTCACCCGCGCCACCGCACCGCCGATGCTTTCCGCCGCCGGTGTGAGCACCAATTCCGCGCCCATCGCCAAAATGAGCTTCTTGCGCTCCTCGCTCATGTTCTCCGGCATGACGATCCGCACCTTGTAGCCCTTCAGCCGGCCCACCAGGGCCACCCCGATGCCCGTGTTGCCCGAGGTCGGCTCCACGATGATCGAGTCCGGCTTGAGCAGGCCCTTTGCCTCCGCGCCCTCAATCATGGACAGCGCCACCCGGTCCTTGATGCTGCCGCCGGGATTCAGAAACTCCGCTTTCACATAGATCGGTTCTTCTTTAAGCCGGACAAGCGGGGTGTTGCCGATAAGATCAAGAATATTGTCGGTAAGCATGACGCGCCCTTGCGTGTGTTTTTGGAACGATGCGGACAGACCACTGTCCCTGACCGGTACTACTTTATCACTGCTGCGGCGTCACTTCTACTCCCCGGAATTGTGGGTGGATGTCCACTTGAATCCAGAGGCCCTGCTGTTGCCCCCCGCCTGTGCCGCAGGCGTACCGCCTGTCTTGTGTGCCAGCCTCGTCCCGTTTCCCTCACGGCTGCGGCGTCAACTCCAGCTTCTCCGTTTCAAAGCCCTGCGCATTCAACCGCACCACAATGCCGTCATACGCCGCCTGCTCCATGTGCGGTGTGCGGCTCAATATCCACAGGTACTTCTTCGACGGGTTCGAGACCACGGCATACTCATAGTCTGTTCCCACCTCTATAATCCAGTAATCCGCGCTGAACAAACAGACCGGGAACGGGTCGAACCTCACCTTGAGCTTGGAATTGGTCGCCTTGTCGGCCACGGTGGCCACACCGAGGATGCTCGACTCCTTGCCGTCAAAACTGTTTTTCAGTCCCCGGTTGAACACACGCACCGAACCGTCGTCCCGCAGCGTGTATTCCGCCGTCACCGCCACCAGTCCCCGTTGAAAGATCACCGGGAACTTGGATACCTCATACCATTTTCCCGCGTACCGGGCCACGTCCACATGGGACGCCGTGGAAGGCGGAGTCACCGTCGAACACCCCGCAAGCGCGGCCACCGCCAAGCCCAGCCCGCGCATGCCCGTCCATCGCCATCCGCTTGCCTTGTTCATGAAGCGTTCCTTTTCTAGGGGTCCCGGGTCTCAATTCATTGTCTGCAACACGTCTCCCAAGGGGGCTATTCCACTCTTGGGGAATAAACGCGGACAACCGGGGTATGCTGTACGGGAATCTTCCTGCGCTTTGGTGGGTTCTCCAGTGTCAGGCAGCGGCGTTTGCGGATCGGATTCTGCTATAATACGTCCATTCACCCGTCGATTTGTACCGCAATGCCGGTTCTTTTCCGCATTTCGGCATTCGAGTCAACCCAACAGAAAGCTGCGCATGAAGACTTTTTCCATCGCCGTTTTGGAAGGCGACGGCATCGGCCCGGAAATCACCCGGGAGGCCGTCAAGGTGCTGCACGCCATCGAGCCCGTCGCCGGCGTCAAATTTGACCTGCGTTTCGCCCCCTTTGGCGGGCAGGCATGGTTCGACCATGGCACATCGTTTCCCGAGGAAACGATGCGCATTTGCGACGAGTCTGACGCCATCCTGAAAGGACCCATCGGACTCGGCACCGAGGCGTCGCGCCAAATTCCCGTGAACGAGCAGCCTGAGCGGGCCGGCCTGCTGCCCATGCGCAAGCGCTACAACACCTATGCCAACTTCCGGCCTGTCTACCTGCCGCCCGAACTCTGCCATTTCTCGCCGCTCCGCAAAGAGCGCATCCCCAACGGTATCGACATCATGATGATTCGCGAGCTTGTCGGCGGCCTTTACTTCGGGCAGAAGGAGGAGGGCCGCAACGAGGCCGGCGGACGTTATGTGAAAGAGACCCTCGAATACACCGCCCTCCAGATTCGCCGCATCGTCCATACCGGATTTCAGGAGGCCCGCAGGCGCAAGGGTGTCCTGCACAGCGTGCATAAAAGCAACGTGCTGCTCTCCAGCGTGCTTTGGAACGAGGTTGTCGCCGAGGTGGCGCCCGAATATCCGGGGGTGAGAGTGGAGCACATCATCGTCGATGCCGCCGCCACCGCCCTGGTCCTGCGGCCCGAAAGCTTCGACGTCATGGTCATGGAAAACATGTTTGGCGACATCCTGAGCGACCTTGCGGGGGGCATCCTTGGATCGCTTGGACTCATGCCCTCGGCCTGCGTCGGCACCGAAAAGTCCTATTATGAACCCTCCCACGGTTCGGCGCCCGACATCGCCGGCAAGGGCATTGCCAATCCCTACAGCATGATCGGCTCCGTCGCGCTCATGCTCGAAAAGAGCTTCGGCCTCGACGATGCGGCCCGCCGCATCTGGGACGCGCTCCGGGAGGTGTTTGCCGCGGGCCACGTCACCGCCGATCTTGCCGCGCCCGGCGAACGCGGCAAGGCGCTGGGCACTGCGGCTTTCGGCGACCTTGTCGTCGCCGCGCTCAACAAGTCCTGACCCTTCCATGGAAAGCCGCGGACGGGCATATACGGCGTTGCTCCTGTCGACGGTTGGCTGGGCGCTTGCGCCCGTCTTCATCCGTTACCTGAGCGCCCACTATGACCCCTACACCCAGTCCTTTGTCCGCTACGTGAGCGCCGCCGTCGCGCTTGTTCCCTGGTGTCTGTGCCGCTATCCTGCGGAAGTGCGCCGCGCACTCGCCCGGTGGAAGGCGCTGGCCGCCATCGCGCTCGTGACGCTGGTCATGCAAACCGCCTGGACCGTCGCCATCTACCACACCACGGCCACCGCCGCCCAGCTCATTCTCAAGGTGCAGGTGCCGATGGTCATTATCATGAGCTACCTCGTGTTTCACGAAGAGCGCTTCGTCATCCTCAGTCCCCGCTTCCTGATCGGCACCGCGCTCGCGCTGGTCGGGGTGGCCGGCGTGCTCATGCGCGATCCCTCCGTCCGCTGGTTCCCCGCGTTCGACCTTGCCTTTGCGCTGCTCATGCTCGTCAATGTCCTCTGGTCCTTCTATATCGTCGGCAGCCGCCACACCTGCAAGGACCTGCACCCCGTGCCCATGTTCACCGTCGTCGCCGTCATGGTCAGCGTCGGATTTTTCCCCGTCATGCTCCTCAAGGGCGACACCGCCTCCATCGGCGCTGCGGGCCTGTGGGTCGGTGCGGTGGCGTTCCTTTCCGGCATGGTGAGCATCAGCATCGCCCACTGTGCTTTCCACTACGCCCAAGTCCGTCTTGGCGCCGCTTTCTGCACCTCCCTCCAACTGGTCAACCCCCTCGCCACCTATCTCGTCGCGCTCTTTCTCTGGCCCGACGAGGCGCTTAACGCGCTCCAATGGACCGGTGCCGTCGTGCTTGTGCTGGGAAGTGTCCTGGTCGTCGACGCGCAGCGCCGCGCCGGACGCGCGCTGCCCTCTGCGGATGTGAACGCGGCACCGTAGGGGGATTCCAAAACGCGGCCACGGGCAAGCGCCCTGTTCGCCCCCTCCGGGGGCGGGACAAGCCCTGTAGGGTGGGTGGAGTTCCGCAGAATGCGGAACGCAACCCACCGTCTTTATCTTGATTCGCCCCAGCGAAGAACCCTCCCACCATTCATGGCCCCGAAGGGGTCACACAAAGATAGCCACGGGTGACCAAAGGGAACCCGTGGTTAACGGAGTATAAACACACGTCCCCGAAGGGGGCGAACACGTGGGGAATGCGCCAGCGCACACCCCCGCCGGCTACTCGCTGTCCAGCAGCACCAGCACCGCTTCCGGCGTGCCGCACGCTACAATCGCGTCAAAGAGCACCCGGTTTCGCAGCACCAGCATAACCTTCGCCAACAGCGTCAGATACACCTTTTCCGCACCGAGCGGCATCGCAAACAGAACCATGACATGCACCGGCTTGCCGTCCAGCGAACTGTAGTCGATGCCCTCCCGCGAGACGCCAATGCCCAGCGTCGGCACGCCCACCTCCGGAATACGCACATGCGGCACGGCAATCCCGCTGCCCAGTCCCGTGCTCATGATCGCCTCCCGCTCAAACACGGCGTTTCGGAACATCGCATCGTCCGCAACGGTCGGATTTTTTCCGACAGCCGCAACCAACAGGCTCAGAGCCTCCTCCTTCTCGGCACCGGGCGGGATGATTACGATCTGTTCCACCGGAATCGCAATGCCAAATTGGCTCATGGATGCATCCAGCCGGAACCCCGCGGGGTTCCGGTTGTTGGTTTGTGTCAGTCGAACGCCAGCCCGGCCAGGTTCCCGCGCATACGGCGGATCGCCTCGTCCAGACGCCCGTCCTCCACTGTCAGCGAGAAGCGCACAAAACCCTCGCCGTTTGCGCCGTAGGCCGCGCCCGGCGCAAGCACCACCGCGCAGGTCTCCAGCACATGGTCGCAGAAAGACGCCGACGTAAAGCCCTTCGGCACCGGCACCCACAGGTAGAACGTGCCCTTGGGCGCGTCATACTTCCAGCCCAGGTCATGCAGGCACGCCAGCACCTTTTCGCGGCGGCCGCTGTATATTCCGATCATCCCCGCCGTCACGGCATCGCCGTTGTCCAGCGCCTCGATGCCCGCATACTGGATCGCGTTGAACACGCCGCTGTCCGTGTTTGCCTTCACCGTCGCAATTGCCTTGACGATGTCCGGGTTGCCGCAGGCCATGCCGATGCGCCAGCCCGTCATGTTGAACGGCTTCGACAGCGAATTGAACTCGACCCCGACCTCCTTCGCCCCCGGCGTGTTCAGAAAACTCAGCCGTTCCGTGCCGAACACCATCTCGCTGTAAGGATTGTCGTAGCAGACGGCGATGTCATAGTGCTTCGCAAACTCGACGAGCTCCGCAAGAAATGCGCGGTTCGCCACCGCGCCCGTCGGGTTGTTCGGATAATTCAGGTAAAACGCGCAGGCCTTTTGCGCCACATCCGTCGGAATGTCCGCGAACACCGGCAGGAACCCGTTCTCCGCAAGCATCGGCACCGCGACGGCCTCTCCGCCGGCAAACCAGATGCTCGGTTTGTAGCCCGGATACCCCGGGTCCGTCACCAGCACCGTGTCCCCCGGATTCACCACGCCCAGAGCGAAATGGTGGCAGCCCTCTTTCGATCCGATCAGCGCCACAATCTCCTTCTTCGGGTCCAGTTCCACCTCGTAACGCCGCGCATACCAGCGGGCCACGGCCTCGCGGAACGCCAGCATGCCCCATTCCTCGTCCGTCGGATAACGGTGGTTCGCCGGGTCCTTTGCGGCCGTGTACAGCGCCTCGATTACCGGGTCCGGCGTCGGCTCCACCGGATCGCCGATTGCCAGGCTCACCACATCCACACCGCGCGCGCGCGCCTCGCTAATCTTGTTGCGCAGGGTCATGAACAGGTAAGGGGGAATCTTGGTCAGCCGTTCTGCCGTGTGCATACTGAAAAAATCCTTGTAAATTCGCGAGTAATGAAAGGAAATACAGGAACTCCATTGTACTAAGCACAAGCCGGAACGCGCAACCGGGCGAATTTCGGGTAGATTTTCACTTGAGGCAGCGGGGGATTTGCGGCGTGCGGAGAACACATTCCGTGTTCCTTGACTCAATGTTTTGATCGGCAGATAATCTGGTTCGGTCTATTATTCGCACCTGGGTGGCCGATCCATGACAAACGGGCATTGGGCTCGATTTGCCGGCTGAAGCCCCAAATGTGCGCTGGAGGAGTGTCATGTTCGACGTGCTCATACGCAATGCAGTGGTGGTGGACGGCACGGGGGGCAAACCGGTCTACGGGGACGTGGGTGTCAAGGGAGACCGCATCACGCTGGTCGGAAAGGCCGACGATGCCCAAGCCAAGACCAATATTGACGCCGGCGGAAAAGTGGTCTGTCCGGGGTTTATTGACTGCCATTCCCATGCCGACCTGACGGTACACCGGCAGGACCACGACGCGATGCTCGCACCGCTGGTGCGCCAGGGCATTACCACCTTTATCGGGGGCAATTGCGGCATGTCGATAGCGCCCCTGGGCAAAGCAAACGCCGATGCGGTGCGGCAGTACATTGAAGTGTTCACCGGTTACGACATCACGCGGGACTGCACATGGAACAGCATGGGGCAGTTTCTGGACACGCTTGACGAGCGGGGCGTGCTGCTCAATACGGCCGTGCTGGCACCCCACGGGCTCTTGCGGCTCGACGCAATGGGCATGGCACGCCGCTATGCCACGGATGAAGAGCTCAAGGGCATGGCCCGGGCGCTGGAACAAACCCTGGAAGAGGGCGCCATCGGCCTGTCCACGGGCCTGCAATACTATCCCGGCAGCCAGAGCGACACGCGCGAAATGCGTGCAATGGGGCAGGTGCTCAAAAAATATGACTCCATGTTCACCTGCCATCTGCGCAGCTATTCGGCCACACTGCCCCGGGCCGTCGATGAAGTGCTTGACATCTCGCGTGAAAACGGGATTCGCGCCCAGATATCGCACCTCTTCTGGATTCCCGACTACGGCCCGGCCGGGCCGCTCGTGCGGGCCGTCATCCGGCAGCTGACGAAAGTGCCGGAGCGGTGGATGCCGCCGATTCCGCTGGACGGCCCCCTTACGCAGCGCATTGACCAGGTCATGAAGGCCAACGAGTCGGACACCCGCGTGTGCATCGACGCCATGCCGACCACCACGGGATTCACCCACCTGCTCGCCTTCTTCCCGCCCTGGGCGCTCGACGGCGGCCGCGACGAGGTGCTTGTCCGGATGCGCGACCCGGAACAGCGCGAGCGCATGAAGCAAAGCATCGAGCATGGCGACATGAAATGGCCCCATGTCGAGGGCGATTCGTGGTCCATGAACTTCTTCAAGGTGATGGGCTGGGAATGCTCGCGCA
>CAZOMH010000098.1:0-10625 GCA_964580415.1 uncultured Nitrospirales bacterium | reverse complement strand
TCAATGGAGGTCTCCTATCCGATTTCCACGCCCACCGGGCAATGGTCGGAACCGTTCACGTCGCCCGCAATCCAGGCCGCTTTGACACGCGGCAGAAAGGTCTTGTTTACACACATACAGTCGATGCGCCAGCCGATATTCTTTGGCCGCGCGTTCATCCGGTAGGACCACCAGGAATACTCCACCGCGGCCGGATGCAGGCTCCGGAATGTGTCGGCATAACCCGCCGCCAGCAGCCGCCCCATCGCCTCCCGCTCCTCAATATAGTACCCGGCATTGTTTTCATTCTCCTTGGGCCGGGCAAGGTCAATCGGCTCGAAGGCAATGTTAAAATCGCCGCAAATCAGCACATTCTGCTTCTTCCTCACCAATTGGTTGGCAAAATCGGTAAGGGCCGCGCAGAAGGCCAGTTTATATTCCAACCGCGCCCGTTCCGCCTGGCTGTTTGGCCAATACCCGTTCAGAATGGTGAAATCGTCAAATTCGGCCACCTGCAGACGCCCTTCAGCATCAAACTCGGGCACCCCCATCGTCGTGACGGATTTCGGTGCCGTCCGGGAATAGAGGGCCGTTCCGCTGTACCCCTTCTTCTCCGCCGGATTCCACCAAGATTGATAACCAAAGGGGTTGCGAAGCGTATCGTCCAGTTCCGCAGGCAGAACCCGCGTTTCCTGAAGACACAGAATGTCGGGTTGGGCCTGTTCAAACCAGCCCATAAAACCGTTCTTCACCGCAGCCCTGAGACCGTTCACATTCCATGAAATAATGGTGGACATTGCGACCTGTTCCTCTTCAATACGCCAGCATACGCGCCTTGGACAAACCAAGGCAAACACCCCCCTCTGCCCTGCGCCGACCAACACGCAATATGCTTATACAGCGAATTCAGCACTGTTCGTCACCGTGAAAGAGTATAGTAACTGATGACCCACACCAACAAGAAAATATGGTAGAATAATTCCGACAATTGACTCCGCATTTGGGCAGTGTGGACGCTTGGGTAGAACGTCCGGGTCCGGTCAAGGGGCAGGAGCAGTAGTTTGAGTTGTACTTGGGACGCGAAACGACGGTACTTCTTTGTTTCTTTTTCACGCAATACAATAAATACAATAAAAACAATCACAGTCCCGAGTCGAATAATACGTCAGGGGGCAAAAACGGCCCCGTCGCCTTTAAGAGTCCGGGCGTATTTGCCGGTATCCAATTCAGTTCCCCGATTCTGCTGTGCATCATTTCTGGCGATATCGCTTCTACTTGTTTCTACAAGCGCCTCTGCCGGTTCTCCCCCGGCAGCGCCGACCACCCCCAGCGCAACCTCAATCACCTCCACCGGTATCGTCTGGTCATGGCAGGACACCTCGCCGGATGAAACCGGATTCAGCGTTTGGACCGACCCCGGTTCGGTCACCCCGGCCACACTCACCGCGACCCTTCCCGCAAACACCGTTTCGTGGAAGCAGGGTGCCCTCGCGGTAAATTCCCTGTACTCATTCCAGGTGGCCGCCACAAATGTTTACGGAAGGAGCGCCAAGACCACCCCCGTGTCCGCGTGGACGCTTGCCGTCCCGCCGGTAAAGCCGTCAATTGCAGGAACGCCTGCTTTCACCGTTTCCGTGGGCTCCGGTGACGGGAACCCCGGACAGACGGTATATGCCCTGAAATGCACCACCCTTGGGCAGTGGGTTCAGGCGCAGGGCAGTCTTGGCGCGTCTCCGCTGTTCAAGACCGCCGCCGACTGGGGTACGGTAACGGTGACAGGCCTCGCCCCCGGCACAGCCTATTCCTTCAGTGTGTGCGCCCAGAACGGGGCCGGTGTGGCCACGGCTCTTGGCCCTGAAGCCTCCGCGACAACCGCCGCGCTGGTATCCGTGCCGAACCTCTCCGGTCTGTCCCTTCTTGCCGCGGAGCAGGCGCTTGCGGCCGCAACTCTTTCGCTGGGCGCGGTGGCCACCGGATACAGCGACACACAGGCCTTTGGCAACGTCTTCACCCAGACACCGTCAGCCGGAACCCAAGTGACGGTCAACACGGCGGTTAACGTGATAATCAGCCAGGGACCGGCACCGGTAGGCGTGCCCGCTGTAATCGGACTGGAAAGTGCCCAGGCACAGGCTGCCCTTGTTGCGTCCGGCCTGACCGTTGGCGATTTGACCGAGTCCTACAGCGGCACCGCCGCGGCAGGCATCGTCATATCCCAAAATCCCGCCGCGGGAACGCAATTGCAGCGGGAACTCCCGGTAAGCCTGGTCGTCAGCCGCGGTCCGGCACCGGTCACTGTGCCCGATGTCGCGGGGCTTCCCGCGGATGACGCGAAGGCCCTGATTCGCAACGCCGGGCTCAACACGGGCGCGCAGACCAATCAATACAGCAGCACCGTGGCGAAACTGAATGTAATTTCGCAGAATCCCGCACCGGGAACACTGGCCCTCCCGGGTACGGCGGTGCTGCTGACGGTCAGTCTTGGACCAGACCCCAACGAAAATGAGGGGGAACCCGACAACTTTTCCATTGTGCCCGACCTGACTCTGATGACAGTGGCCGCCGCGCAAAACACCCTGGCAGGCGCGAATCTGATCCTGGGCTCCACCGCCCTGGCATACAGTGACACCGTGCCCGCACAGCTTGTCGCTTCCCAAAGTCCGGCGGCAGGCATGCAACTCACGGCCGGTTCGGCGGTAAACCTGGGAATCAGCCTTGGCCCCGAGCCGGCAGAGGGGGAGGGTGAAACGCCGCAACAGGTGACTGTGCCGGATGTGACCTCCATGCCGTTGGCCCGGGCACAAACCGTCCTCCTGGACGCGGACCTCACCGTGGGTTCACAAACGCAGGCGGACAGCGACACGGTGCCCCTGGGCAGCATCGTCTATCAAAGCCCGACAGCCGGCATTCAGGTGACGCCGGGTTCGGCGGTCAATCTCGTGGTGAGCCGCGGCCCGGCTTCCGTTGAGGGTGAAGGCGAACCCGCCAATCAGGTGACTGTTCCCAATGTGACGGCACTGTCACTTCCCCAGGCACTGGCGGTGCTCACGGGCGCCGATCTTGCCGTGGGCGCACAAACACAGGCCTACAGCAACAACATGCTTGCCGGATCAATCCTCGCACAGGACCCGGCCGCGGGCGCTGAAGTGGACGCAGGCACGGCCGTGGATATTGTGATAAGCCTTGGTCCGCTTCCCGGCGAAGGCGAAGGAGAGGAAGAAGGCGAACCGGCTCCAAAGGTTTTGGTGCCCAGCGTAACCGCAATGCCCGTTTCCCAGGCCCAGACCACACTTCTGGCGGCAAGTCTCCTGATGGGGGCAAGAAAACAGGTGTACAGCAGCAGCGTGGCTGCCGAAAGCGTGGTGTCGCAGAGTCCCGCGGCGGGCGTGCAAGTGGATGCGGGCACCGCCGTTGACCTGGCGGTCAGCCTTGGTCCCGAGCCGGCCGAGGGGGAAGGGGAAGACACGGTCGAGGTTCTGGTCCCCAACGTGGTCGCCATGCCGGTGTCCCAGGCGTGCGCAGTTGTGACAGCGGCGAACCTGGAAGCGGATACGGCTGCGCAGGTATACAGCGCGACGGTGGCCGCAGGCCGCATCATCTCCCAAAATCCAACGGCCGGCGCCCGCGTGGCCACGGAAACCGTGGTGTATCTTGCGGTCAGTCTTGGTCCCGACCCGATGACGCAGGAGGGTGAAGGAGAACTTGAGACGGAGGGCGAGGTTGTCGTGCCCGTATCGGTTCCCCATCTCGCAAACCTGACCCTTCCCGCAGCCAAAGCCGCACTCGTCGCCGCAAATCTGGTGCCCGGCACCGTGACAGACGAATGCAGCGAGACCATTCCCGTCGAAACCGTCATTCGCACCTTTCCCGACGCGAACGCGCTGGTGCCGCCCAAAACCGTGATCAATTTGACCGTGTCCATCGGTCCGGAAGAACCGGGCGGGTGCCTGTCCGGTTGTACCGGAGGCACCTCCGCCCAAAAGGCCCGCAGGGCGCTGGGCGACTTGTTGCTTGCGGGATTGAGCCTGGCGGCGCTTCAGGTCGCGGCCCGCCAGCCCGGCGGCCGCAACTGACACGTTCAATAATGGAGTGCATGCCCGCGCCGTTGCGCCGGGTGACAAGAAAAATCAACTGCGTTTTAAACGACCCCAAAGGAAGCACAGACGTGAAAAATGAACATCGGGTGCGGGCATTTTCGCTTCTTCTTTCGGTCTTTGCGCTCGCCCAGTGGGCGGCACCGGTGGTTCAGGCGCAAAGCGCCGGTCTTTCCCTCGTGGGGTCGTGGTGGCTGCCGGGCGTGACCGAGCCCATGGGCGCTCCGACGGCCCCGGGAACGTCGGACACGTCCAACTCGTCCATAACTTGGACGTGGACCGACAATTCGACCGATGAAACGGGATTCAAGGTCTGGGCGGACCCGGGCGCAGGCACACCGGTAACGCTTCAAATCATCACTGCGGCGAATGCCACCGCGTGGCGCCAACAGGGCCTCGCCGCCAATACGCTGTACTCATTCCAGGCCGCCGCCACGGTGATTTACGAGGACAGCGCCAGGACATCGCCGTTTTCGGCATGGACACAGGCGGACACACCGGCTTCGCCCGCCGTAAGCAATCCCAAGAAAACCACGCTCGACCTGTCCATCGGCGAAAACGACGGCAATCCCGCAATCACTGAATACGCAGTCGAATGCACCACGACGGGACAGTGGCTGACCACCGGCGGGACGCTCGTGGCTGCTCCGGAATATAACACGCACGCCGCCTGGGGTACCGTCACCCTGACGGACCTGACCCCCGCCACGACCTATTCCTTTGTGACCGTCGCCCGCAACGGCGCGGGCCTCGTGACGGCTGCCGGACCGACGACCAAAGGGGCCACGCTCACTTCGGTGCCCAATGTGGTCGCCATGACCCGGTTGCAGGCCCAGTCCGCCATCAGCGGCGCAAAACTTGTCACCGGCACGATCACCGAGGTGTACAACAATGCCGTCCAGTCCGGTGACGTGATATCCCAAGACCCCGCCGCAGGGCTGGACGCGGCACCCGGCGCCGCGGTCAACCTGGTGGTAAGCCTTGGCCCCGCACCGGTTGCCGTGCCCAATCTCGCGGGCCTGACCCGCACACAGGCACAGTCCGCAGTCACTGCCGCCCAATTGACGGTCGGTGCGGTGGGTGAAGAATACAGCAGCACTGTGGCTGCGGGTAGTGTGACCTTCCAACTCCCGGCAGCGGGCACGCAGGTCGCGGGCGGCTCGGCCGTCAACTTCATGATAAGCCGTGGTCCGGCTCCGATAGAAGTGCCCACCGTGACCGGTTTGTCCAGCGCGCAGGCGCAGTCCTCGATCACCGCAGCCGGACTTTTGGTGGGGACGCTCACCGGGGAGTACAGCAGTACGGTGCAGTCGGGAACCGTCATGGCGCAGATTCCCGCCGCCGGATGGCTTGTTTCAGCCGGTACGCCTGTGAATTTGACCGTCAGCAAGGGACCCGCCGCCAACGTGTCTGTGCCCAACGTTGTCGGACTGACCCGCGTGCAGGCGGATGCGGCCATCACTGCGGTTTACCTGGCCGTGGGCGCAGTGGCCGATGCCTACAGCGCCACGCTGCCCGTGGGCAGCGTGCTTTCACAGTACCCGGCCCCCGGCACCCAAGCCGCCGTCGGTTCGGCCGTAAATCTGGTGGTTAATCGCGGTGCGGCCCCTGTTCCGGTGCCCGGTGTTGTGGGGCTGACCCGCGCGCAGGCAGGCACAAATCTAGCCGCGGCAACACTGGCCCTGGGCTCGGTCACGGAGGAATTCAGCAGCACGGTGACCGCGGGCCTCGTGACAACGCAGAACCCCGCGACAGGCGTGCAGGTGGCCCCCGGCACGGCGGTGAACATCGTCGTCAGCAAGGGCGCGTCGCAGGCGACAGTTCCCAACGTGGTGGGCATCTCCCGCAGTGCGGCCGAATTTGCCCTCCTTGACGCCGAATTGGCCGTCGGCACGATCACCCTCGCAACCAGCAGCGCCGTGGCGCAGGGCAACGTTATTTCCCAGAACCCCGCGGCAGGCACCCAGGTGGCTCCAGACACCAAAGTCAGCCTCGTCGTGAACCGTTCCACAACCGGCGACGGTCAGGTCGCTGTGCCGCAGATCGTGGGCCTTGCCCGCGAACAGGCGGAAGCGGCCGTCACCGGCGCCGACCTTGCCGTTGGAGCCGTAACGGAAGAGGCAAGCGAAACCATTGAGGCAGGCATTGTCCTGCGTCAAACCCCCGTGTCCGGAACAATCATGGCCTCGGGAGCCGCCATAGACATTGTCGTATCCACCGGCGCGGATGACAGCGGTTGCGGATGCTTCCAGTGCAACAACAGCAAGTCCGGCCTGCCGGGTGTCCAAAAGGCCCTTGGGGACTTCTTCCTCATGGGGTTGAGCCTCGTGACACTGCTGGCCATATCGAAGAAGAACCTATAGTACAGCCCCGTAGGCTGCAACTATAAAGCCCCTCCCAAGCTATGTGACCCAGGGCTTGGGAGGGGCAACCATTTTGGACGTCACAAGGCAGAGAAGAGAGGAGACGCGATGACATGCCCCGGCCGGGCGGACTCTCCAGACTTCGGGACCAACGCCGTCCGTCGTCCAAGTGTCACTTGAGCCCCTTTTCGAGCCATGCGATGGCGTCATCCTGGGCGGGCACCCTGAGGGAATGGGGCAGGTCGTAGTACTTGCAGAGGAAGTTGTCGGGCGCGCCCATGCGCTTGTAGATTTCGGCAAGTTTCGCCTCGGCCGCACGCATGCCGTCGAGCGGGAACAGTTTGTCCTGCAGGCAGTCGATAACCATGAGCGGGTTGGGACCGTTCAGCGCCGTCATGTCGGTCAGTTCAAGCCAGTTCACCTGTCCGGGCACGTGCAGCATCCAGGTGTGGCTCTTCGAATGGTGGTGGAGCAGGGAGGTGTAGGGCGTCATCCATCCGGCCACCACGCCGGCTTTCAGGCGCGGATCGAGCCCGAACAAATAGGCCGCACGCCATCCGCCGATGGACAGGCCCATGCAACCGATGCGCGACGCATCCACCTCGGGCCGCGTGACCAGATAATCCACGCTGGCAATGTCACCCTGCACGAGAATGCCGGGCCACGTCGTGCCCGCGTCGAAGATGGTCTTGGCCATCTTGTCCTCATGCCTTCCCGAGACCTCGTTAAAGGCATGGATGTATTCATCAGTGCCGGGCTTGAGCCCGCTCAGATCCTCTTTGTACATCTCCGGGAGTGAGTCCACCGGCAAACGCTGAGAACCAAAGTAGAACGCATCCGGCACAAGCACCACAAAGCCGTGCCGCGCCAGTTCATCGGCGAAACAACGACCGCCGTAGGTTTTGTTGATCAGTTCCTGCAGCACCTGCGGCGGATTCTCGATCTCGGTAATCTTTTCCTTGCCGTAATAGTAGAACCCGCTGTGGCAGTGCAGGGCAACCACGGCCGGAGCGGGCTTGGTCAGCCCGTCGGGAACCAGCAGAAAGGCCTCCGTCTTGCGGTCGGCGGTGATAGAATAGCGTACAAGGTAACGCGTATAGCCCGCCTTCTTGACTGTTTCCAGCACTTCTTCGTTCGGCGCGGGTGCCGGTTCGGGATGGTAGTTCAGCAGCTCGAACATTTTCTCCCGTCCCTGCCTGCTCCAGGCCTCACGGTCCGGCCAGTTGCCGGTCAGGTAGGACAGCGCACCGGAGTGCTTCTCCGCATACTGGCTCAGAAAACCGAAGTAGTCGCCCACATCGCTCGACGACCCGTCCGCGCCGTGGGTGATCAGGGGAAGCAGTATCAGCAGAGACGTGGCCATGAACTCGCTCCTTGATTGGTGAACACAATTGCCGGATGGCACAGGATAACGGATTTCGGCATGCACTCGCCACGCGTAATAATGCGGCATGGGCGTCTCGCCCATGGTTTCGGAACACGAGCGGGACGACCGTGCCACCTGAGACCGTCCTTACGCCTTCATCGCCTCGCGCAACTTGGCCAGGTACTTGGGCACGCCCGTTTTCGCGTCTTCTTCGCCCTCGTATTCGAGCGAAAGATAGCCGCGATAATTGGCGTCACGAAGGATGCGGATGACCCGCTGGTAGTCGGCGGGCTCTTTGCCCGAACCGTCCTCGGTATGCACCTCCGTCTTGGCGTGGGTGGTCAGCACTTTGGGCATGACCGCCTCCATGCTCTTGTAGGGCTCGCGGATGAAATTGCCGGTGTCGAGGTTCAGTCCGAGCCATTCATGGTTTACCGCGTCCAGAATGGCGAGCACCTCCGTTCCCGTTTCGGTCAGATAGCCGTGGTTCTCCAGTGCGAGAAAGACGCCGCGTGACCCGGCATAATCGCAACACTCTTTGAGGCATTCGACCACGAACCCGAAATCGCGCTTGCGGTCACCGTCCTTGGGCCTGCCGCCGGCAAACACACGCAGGCAGGGGGAACCCAGTTCCACCGAGTGGTCGACCCAGCGCTTCACATCGGCCGCCTCCCCGGCGCGCTCCTCCGGCGAGGACTTGCAGAAACTGTTTCCGACGGACGTGGCGGCGACATCCAGCCCCAGCCGGAACGCCTTCGCCTTGAGGTCGTTCATGTATTTCGGTTCTTCCGACGTGAAATAGTAGGAGGTCAGTTCAACCCCGTCCAACCCCCAGGCGGCCGCCAAATCCAGCCAGTCCAAGAGGGTCATCTCCCCCTTCTTGTCGCCCCGGGGCAGGTAATCGCGGAAGGAATAGGCCGCGCAACTGAGTTTCAGTTGTGCCGCAATCGCCCCCTTCCCCTGAACGGGTTTGGCGGGCGATACCGCCCCGAAGCCCTGGCGGGATGCCATGGCCGCAACGGCTGCCGCGCCCGCGGCCAATGCCTGCCTTCGTGTCATTTTCATGGTCCGGTTCCTTTCTTGGGTCATCCTGGACAAAAGCCACTGCGTTGGACAAGCATTACGATACCCGAAAGGACCGGGCCCAGGTAAACAATTCAGGCATTTCTCTTTTGGCATAACGTGATACCATGGTGCCCGGATGTGCTGCCGGGTAACGACGCGCGTCCGGAAAGGTTGGTTGTCTTGGAGAAAGAAAACACACCGGGCCTTGAAGCTTCGGCAATAGCCGCCACAAATTCGGCACCGCCCGCACTGCCGCCCATGTGCGTGAAATGCCGCAGGGTGATCGACGGCACATTCAAATACTGCCCCCATTGCGGACAAAGACAGGACGCGGGAAGCGCGTGGTATTACCATCCCGTGTTGATACTGCTGCTGGCCTTTTGCGTGCTGGGTCCCTTTGCCCTTCCCCTGCTGTGGCGGTCACCGCGCATGAGCACGACCGGAAAGGCCATTTCGACTGCGGCAATTCTCGCCTACACCGCCTACTGTTTCTATCTGGGCTGGAAGATTGTGGCCATGGAACTGAAGTTTTCCACCGAGTTCACCGACATATTGCGGCACAATCATCTGCGGTAGGCGGATGCGCTCCCCCGCCCTGTCCTGTCCGCCGGTCTGCGCGATTTCCCCCCCGCATTCAAATCCTGCTATCCTTTACAAGGGCGTTCCGCCCCACCGGAAAGCGAGATCATGGCCAAGAAACCCACACTGATAACCACAACGCTCTGGGACTTTCCGTCGCAGCAGTACGGCGACGAACAGCAGGGCGACAAGAATTACAAGGGCGCCACGCCGGCGTATATCCTGTGGAACCTGCTCCAGCGGTACACCAAGCCCAAGGACCTTGTGATCGATCCGATGGCCGGCAGCGGCACCACGCTTGATGTCGCGCGTGATCTGGGCCGGCGGGCGCTGGGGTATGACCTCCAGCCGACCCGGCCGGACATTTTTCGGTGTGATGCGCGCAAGCTTCCGCTGCAGGACGAAAAGGCCTCCTTCGTTTTCATCGATCCGCCCTACTCCACCCACCTGGAGTACAGTGACGATCCCCGCTGCATCGGCAAACTGGACGCGCAAACCAGCGCCTATTACGAGGCCATGGAACTGGTGATTGCCGAGATTGACCGGGTGCTGCGGCCCGGACGGCACATGGCGCTGTATGTTTCCGATTCCTTCCAGAAGGGCAAACCCTTCTGTCCCATCGGCTTTGACCTGTTTTCAATCATGCGCAGGCGCTTCGAGCCGGTGGACATCATCAGCGTGACCCGGCGCAACAAGAACCTGGAAAAGGGGAACTGGCACACTGCCGCGGTCGAGGGCAACTATTTCCTGCGCGGGTTCAACTACCTGTTCATCATGCGCAAGCCTGAGAGGCGTGCCGTGCCGGTTCGGCCGGAGCCCAAAGCGGCAAAGTCCGACACGCGGCCTGCCCAAGCCAGGAACTTCAACAGGACACGGCGTCCAAAGTAAGCAAGTCTTTCAGGGCAGCCTGCAGCCCACCTCCTCCGTCAGAAACTGGCGAAGCACCGTTCGGGACTCCTCGGGAAACGCGGAAATGGACGGTTCGTGATGGCCGTCTTTGTACACGTGCATCTGCTTATGGGAAGCACCGCAATTGTCATACAACGCGGCGGTGTCGGCGGGCGTCAAGACGCCTTCACTGTCCCCGCTTGTGATCAGCGCCGGGCATTTGCAATAAGGCACATACTTCACCGGCGCGATGTCCGCAAAGTCGGCGCCGATGCGCCTGCCGAGAAAGAA
>CAZOMH010000097.1:0-10666 GCA_964580415.1 uncultured Nitrospirales bacterium | reverse complement strand
CGCGATTAATTTTCTTGATTTCAGCCAGCAGCCGGACCATGAGTACGTGGAACTGGCGAACACGACGGACAAGGCCATCAATCTGAAGGGCTGGACGCTGGAAGTGGGGATACCGGACCCGGCTGGTTTTGACGATGATCGCACGACGCGCGATCCGTTCAAAAGCCGGTGGACGGTTCCCGAAGGCACCGTCATCGCCCCCAAGGGGTATCTGCTGCTGGGCTTTGACGCGGTGGATCATTTCCAGGCTGCGCCAACCGCCGATGACAACCTGATTACGCGCAACGGCATGGGGCTGGAATCGGGATCAGCCAATCCCCTGCTGAATTATGTCACCTCGCCGCCCATCGGGGGATCGACCACCGGCACCCTGTACGACATGCTCAGTGATCCCACGGCGAGCGTGTTCAAGCGCAACACCGCCACCGACTATATCGACAACGACGGTGACGGTGTGTCCTCGGCCCCCTTTGTCTACGGATACGGCACCGGGCCGTCGTATGACTATGACCTTTCCAAGGACACGGATCACGTGGCGACGGAGGCCAAATACCACGGCGATGCGAACGGTGTAGTACCGCCCTTTGCGCGCATTGTCCAGATGGAGTGCAGCGAACTGTGGTGGGAATCGCCGACCGCGGGCACCACGCCCTACGTTTGGAACGCGGAACAGAAGAAGTTGTCGGACATAAACACGACGGAGCGGGTTGCCGAACTGGTGCTCCGCGGCGGCATCCTGCCCGACTATCCGGAACATGACGGCCATGACAACGACGGTGACGGCGGTTTCGTTTTCAAAGATCCAAAGACTTATGAAGGCTCCACGGGCAATCCGCTGCTCCGCTACGCGCGCGGCACGCTCGACAAGGACATGGTTGACAACAACCTGAATGGCTATATTGATGAATGCGGGATGGAGCAGCTCGTTCCCAATGGTCTGAATCTGCTGCCGCAGAACGGGAATCCCCTCGCCAGCGAAGGCGTGGACGAGGGGCGGTTTGTGAATCCGGTTTGGCCGCTTTCCGGCAAGGGGCGTCCGCGCATTTACGGTTACGGCTCCTATGAGGAGGGGGATTTGCCGCTCTTCTACACTGCGGTGGTGGGCAACAACGACTCCTCCAAGGGAGACGTTGGAGGCTATCGCTTCTGGGTGAGCGAACTCCAGGCGATGGAGTTGCGCAACTATACGTGGCAGGGCGTGGTATTGACGCCGGAGAAGGGGTATCCCTACACGCTTAACGACTTTACCACCGTTGGCTCAATTCACGGGCTGGACGGCACGGGCAATGCCGCAAACTACCAGTACTGGACGTTGCCCCTGCCGGGCGGCACCGTGTACGCGCCCGCCAATCCCGTCGTTCGTTCGGAGCCTCAGCCTCTCTCGGGCCAGCCGACATCGCCGGAGTGGAAGGCGTTTTGCGAGCGGCGGTGGAACCCGGGCGACTGTGTGATCGTGACGCTGTATGTCGGGCCGTCGTCGGAGCGCAAAGTGGCGGACCGGGTGACCTACCGCGAGCAGGATGTGATCAACCGCGCCGTGGACGACATTCAGGACAGTCCCTATTTCATAGACGGCTACCGCAACTTTACGGGCACCGTGTGGGGCGGGGCCGACGGCATCACGGCGAACGGCCGGGTATGCCTGGACGCCAACCGTCCCCAGTACTGGCTTCCGAACCAGATGGGCCTGGACTTTTACCGCTCGCTGGAGCGCAAGCATCCGCTGTACGCGGGGGACAAGTTTGGCACATCGAACCGGTGGGAGGCCACGGACGGGAACTATGACGACTGGTCGGACAGCCTGAGCGTGTTCGAGGCGGTGGAGGACCGGTCGCGGGCTTACGAACCGCCCAGCTCGAACAATCGGAGCGGGCTGGTGCGTTCCCGTTTTTTCAGCGATTTCCCGCTGCAGGAGCGGCGGCTTTTCGGGCACGCGATGGCGGGCAGCCCGCTGCGCATGAACACGCAGCAGCGCCTTTGGGACAACCCGCCCGACCTTGTCGCTTTGCTCTCTTCCCCGCCGATCATGCTTGCGGACAGTGAAGGTTTGACTACCGGGGCGCCGTCGCTGGCTTCGCTTGACGGCAAGAAGTTGCGCCAGTTCATCGAAAGCGACCAGATCAAGACGAGTCCAAGCCAGACGGTTTGGACGGAGAACCGCGCCTACACGCTCCGCGAAGCCGAGGTGCGCAACCGCCCGTACAACAGCATCGGCGACCTGTTGAGTCTGCCGCTGCTTGGTTTTAACGTGCCGCTGGACACCGGGATTCCCCTGCTGGACCCCAGCGGCCTGACGGACTATGTGAGCCGCAGCACGAACGCCTCGATCAACACGCGCTGGCTTCCGACGGCCAGTGTTCCGGTGGCCAACACGCTGCTGCAGTACTGGCGTCAGGACACGACGGTGTCGCGTGCGGTGCTGGGCGGCGCTCCGGACACGCTGCCCTCGTTCTTGGGCACCCTGCCCGCCGATGCGCCGTCGGAGTCGGCGTTTGCCGCCGTGACCGAACTGACGGACATCGATCCCGTCGTGCTGACGGTGGGCCAGGCCAAGTTCCGTCCCATCTGGCCCAATCCGACGGATTCGCGCTGTCCCTCCGCGTTTTCCGGGGACGACCTGCATTGGCTGGTGAACGGCACCACGGTTCTTCGCGCGCCGCACTGCTGGGCGCCGGTGATGCTTTTGGCCGGGTATCCGACGGATACGCCGAACTGGGCGACGCTGCCGCGCTGGACGGTGGCGTATGCGCCGCCGCTGCCCATCGGCCAGGTGGCCGGGGGTGCGGTGACGTGGCCTTCCCTCTATCAGTGGACGGCGCTCGTGAGCGGTGCGCTGTATCCGATGGATGCGCCCTATCTGGTTCAGACGGAGTTCCTGCGCGACGATTATGCGCAGCACAAGTATCCCGTCTTTGGCGCGATGTCGGTGGCGGATGTGGACAGCCGCTGGCCCAAGATGCGTCTTTTCCCGCCGACGGCGGGGGTGACGGTGCCGCTGGAAAATGTGGAATATCCGCGTGCGGTGATGTTTGTGAGCCAGCACGACGACACCCTGGGCGAGACCGGCCGTGCCGAGGGCATCTTCAGTTGGGACGCCGACGACGGTTTGGAAAACGGAACCTATATTGCCTATGTGGCCACTTTCGTGCCGCGCATGGGCAAGAGCCTGAAAGATTCGGACAGCCAGGTGGTTGACCGGATTGCAAACGGCGTGACGGGGGCGAACGGGCTGACGGCGTTCAATACGTCGCTGTTGCCGCATCAGGCCGCTCCCCCGACCGCACCGGCGTTGAACAACGTCGATCCGATCACGGAAAAGATATGCGACCTTGATCCGGGGCTGCCCCATGCCGACGGCACGGACCGTTTCGACCCGGTGCTGGCGCTTGAATTTGTGACCGACCCGGCCGTGGTTGACCGCGTGCGGCCGGCCGTGGGCACGTCCGGCTACAACCCCGATCCCGCACGGCCGCTTGCGGCGCTGCCGCATCCCGCCGATTGGTATCCAAACACCATCATCACGAATCCCAACGGTGTCCAGAACGATCCTGTATCCACGGCGGCGGCCTACCGCGCGGACGGCGACGGGCTGATTCTGTACAGCGGCAGCAGCCAGGTGACGTGGCGCGCCCGTCTTGTGCGGGTGACGGACCGGTTCCTCGCGCTGCGCGTGCGCAACATGGGCGACGCAAACCAGGTGGCCTGCATCAGCGCCGTCATCCTTGCGCCCGCGGGCCGGGTGGCCGGGAAGATCAATATCAACACGGCCGAAACCAGGCGCGTCATCCGCGGCGAGACGGGCGAGTCCAATTATTACTTCAGCCTGTTCAACACGCTGCTGGGCCTGCCCGGCGTGGTGGACGTGCTTGCGAACACGCGCGACCCGAAAGCGCCCGCCACCGCGCTCGGACAGCCGGTGTTGGCCGAATCCGACCTCGGCTGGCCGGAAGCGGGCAAGGCGCAGGGCTCTGTTCCCGATCCGAAGCGCCAGTCCTGGCCCAAGGCGGTATCGTATACCGTGGCGGCGCCGGACCTCTCGCTGGGCGTGCAGATGCCCCCGGGCGTGCGCGTTGCCGTGAATGACACGGACCAACTTGCAGAAAAGAACACCGGTTCCCTGTGGGACAGCCTCATTGACGGCAAGGCCGCGCTGCGGATGTCGTCGCTGATTATGGCGGGCAGGACCGAGTATGAGGACGGGCGCTACTACAAGAACTTTGGCGACCTCGCGAGGGGCGCGGGCAAAGGTGGTACACTTAAGAAGACGGATTATACTTGTCCGCTAAGCAACGAGAGCGTGCCCGAACGGCGCTTCGAGGAAATCGATTCGCGGCTCGGGCGGATGGCCAATTTAATCACCGGGCGGTCCGATGTGTTCGAGATACTGGTCAATGTGCAGGCGGGCAACACGACGGACACAAACGGAGACAACCGTATCGATTACCGGAGCAGCGCCGAGTTCAGCGTGACGGCGGAATCACAGGGGCGTGTGATTTACGAACGCCGCGCGCGGGTCGACCGTTCCGACGAGGCAACAACAAAGTAAACCGTCAACCCCGGGGATTGTGTTGATCAAGGAGGTAGAACGACATGCGAAACTCATGGAAGGCGTTGTGGGCGATCTGGGCAATCGTCCTGGCAACGGCGGCATCCGCGGGGGCGGATACGATTACCGCGGGAGACGCGGCGGGTCTGGCGGACAAGATTAACCGCGGTGCGGCCACGTCGCTCGATATTCAACCGGGCACCTATGCCGTGACGGAGCCGCTGTATGTGAAGCGGGGTCTCACGCTCGGTGGAAAGAACACCGACGGCACAGCAGCGCGGGCCGACAAGGTTGTCATCACCGAAGCTCCCGTGACGGGCGGCTGTTTCGGAAATGCCGTCAAGAACCCCGATTTTGAACTGGGTGACACTGCCTGGACCCCGACTGGAATCGTCACCGACACGCCGGCGGACGCCCAGGGCGGATCGAAGTATTACGCCCTTTTCAACGGCCCGCAGGTGACGGGGACGACCGTGCCGGAGGGTTCGACGGACTTCACCAACGGCGCCGCGCTCGATCTGACGAAGTACACCGGCACATTTCCCGCGTCGATCAAGGAACAGCTTGTGTGGCAGACGGATATTCCGTACAAACTGTCCCCCTTCCCGGTGAACCTGACCAATGTCCAATCGGTCAATGTTGCACCCGGGACCTACACGCAGTCGGTGGAACTGGGCGCGGTTACGAGCGCGATGGGGAGTTCCGTCATGTTCTGGCTGCGTATTCTGAAGTACAACGCCGGGGATACGCTTGCGATCAAGGACAGTGTCACGGGGGCCGCCGCGTCCCTAAACACAGTATAGAACACGAATATTTCGTACATAGGAAACGGGTCGCAGGGCGACTTCCTGAGCGGATACAACTATGTGCAGATGGACATATCCACCTTCACCGTTCCGCACACGCTGACGCTGGAGGTCACGCTCAATTCCAACTATGACGAGCCCAGCATTTTCCTGATTGGGGCGGTCGCGCTGCGGAGCACCGCCGCGGTGACGGCCAATCCGGGTGCCGCGGGCGACACGAACATTTCCCTGAGCGGACTTTCGGGCAGCATCATTACCAGCCCGTCGCCGACGTTTGTTTTGCCCACGGCGCTTATTCCGGCGGGCGAAGCGGTGGGCCCGGCGCCCAATCCCTTTGGGAACCCGACACTCCGCTTTGGCGGGCTGTGCATACCGCGGCTGGTTTTTTCCGCGGACATGCCCACGGTGGGCGCGGTTACGGACACCGTGGTGGTCAAGTACGGCGCCACCACGGTTCTCACCCTCGACACCACCGCGCTTTCCGCGACGGCGGGTTGCAAGGAATTCAAAACGCCGCTGCCGTTCGGCGCGGCCATGGTCGGTTTTGACGTGACCATTGACACTGCGCGCGCGGTTCCGTCGGTTGTCGTGATCGACAGCGTGATCGCCACGGTCATTTCACCGACACTGGAAACGGTTTCGCCGATCAACTATACGCCGTCGGTGACAGACCACAATCTGCTTATAACCAATCCGGGGTTTGAATCGGGGCCGTCCGGCTGGACCGTGAGCAACGCCAACACACCGGATATAGTCCTGACACCCGCCGATGTCATCAAGACGTCGCCCGTGTGCGGCGGCGGTTATGCGGCGGTGTTTGATCCCGCGGGGATGCCCGCGCCCCCAATCAATTTGTATACCTGGGCGCGCGTGGCCGCCGCGGGCGGTTCCGCCGACACGCTGACGCTGGACATTACGGACCGGAGCGCGACAGCGCCCCTGGCGCCGATCACGGGCCGGTCCGTTCTGGACGGCGGCGGAGCCGTGTCGGCGACTTACGGCATGCTAAAGTTGGCTGATGACCTGAGCGCCTGGGCGGGCAGGTCCGTGACCATCACCTTCACCGGTTTGACCGGCACTGGCACGACGACACCCACTGTTTTTGTGATGGGAAGCGCCCAACTGAGCAACAAGACCGTAGCCGGTCCCGATCCCGACGTGCCGGCGGACTTTGCCTCGGCCGCATTTGCGCAGTCCGAGGACGCATATCTGACCGCGAACATCCTCGCGCCTTCCATGATGTGGACGGGCACGTCGTCTTCTTATCTTCATCCCGTGCGCTTTGGCGGCATCCATCAGCCGTCGCTAAAATACCAGGTGAGCGCGCCGGTGAAGGGGGACAGCGGCGACACGCTGGAAATGCTGTTTGGCGGCGTTGCGGAACCGCTGGCGACAGTGGCGGGTGTTACCGCAAACTGCCTGAAACAGGAGAAACTGCTGCCGTCGTCGTGGCTGGGCAAGTCGGGCGCGTTCGGTTTCCGGTCGACCATCAAGGAACAGACCGGATCGACCGTGTTTGAACTGGACGATCTGTGCATCACCCATGTGAGCGATGCGCTTAACGCGGTCAATTCGGGTATGTTCCCGCTGTGCGACATGGCGGCGCTTTCGGAGAGTTTCGATCCTGCGGCCGGCACATGGACTGCGGAGTCTTCCCTTGGCACAGTGACCTCGACATACATCGGTTCCTCCACCGAAACGGCCCCGGCCTGTGACACGACGAATGTGGCGGTATTCAAGGCGTTGGACCCGCCGGCGGTGCAGACGGCCACGCTTTCGCAGACGGCGCTCCAGGTGCCCTGGCAGACGAAGGACCTGACTTTCTATCTGAAGAGCACGGGCGGAGGCAAATATGACAGCTTTGCGGTCGTCACCACCCTTGCCGGTGTCGATGCGACGGTGTTTACCGTGCAGGGGGACGATACCGCCTATGCCGGGGCGTACAAGCAGGTGACGGTGTCCACCATGTCTCCCTATGCGGGCCAGACACTGGACGCGATCAAGTTTGTGGCCAAGCTGGCCGACAAAACCGTGGCGTCCAGTTTCGCGCTGGACAGCATTTGTCTTGCCCCGCCGGCGGGTTCGACGGCGCTGTTCACCGTGGACAGCGGTTCGGGTGCCGTGACCATGTCTAACATCGCGCTGCAGGGGGGTTCCACGGGTGTTGCGGTGACCGGCGGCGCCTCGCTGGATATGTACCGCTGCCTTGTGCAGGGTGCCAGCAATACGGGTGTGCAACTGGTCGGCGGCACGCTTAATATGGCCAGTTGCTCGCTTTACGGCAACGGCGTGGGCGTGGGCAATGCCGGCGGCCTGGCGAATATTTTCCAGACGACCGTGCAGGGCAGCACAACATCGATAAGCGGCACCGGGGGCACCACCCGGGCGGCCGCATGCCTGTGCTCCGGTGGCGGCATTGCCGGCACCGGAATTACGACCTACATCAACTGGGTTACGGGGAACAATTTCACGGGCGAGAATTCAACGTTGAAGAATCTGGTGGTCGCCGACTACCCCGTGACTATTACCAATACCGACTGGCCGGGCCGTCTGGACCCGGCCACGGTGCTCCAGTCGGGCGTTGCGAAATCGGCGCTTGCCGGCGCCGGGTTCGCGGTTCCCAGCCAGTGGACGACCGATTTTGAGGGCGACGGGCGCAGCAGCACTTCCCTCGGCGTGGGCGCGGACGAGCAGCTTGTGGGCATCACGGGTATCTCGGGGTGGACCATCACATCGGTTTCGCCCGGGGTGACCGGCCCGAACACGGTGCCGGTGCATATCGAGTTTGCCACGCAGGGCGGCGACCTGACGGTCGGCGGATCGACCGCCAAACTGCGTCTTGCGCCCCAGATGCCCGCGTTGGGCACGACGGGCGACGTCAGCGCGGACGGCACCTATCTGCTCTGGGACGTGAAACCGATAACGGCCACCACGGGATCGGCGGACGTGACTTTTTCCAGCACGTTTGTGCAGCCGAGCGGTTTCTGCGTGGACGGCGTGATGAGCATCGGCCTTGAGGAAGGCGGGGTGCTGGTTCCGTTGCTGCCTGTCAGCACCGGACCGACAACGTTCATCGTGGACACTATTCCGCCGGTGCTGCAATTGAACAGCCTGTCTGTGTCCCCGGCCCCGGCGCCCACAGCGTGGTCGGGGGCGGTCTCGAACCTGCAGTCGGGCGACCTGCATGTGTTCATCAACCCGAACGCCAATACAAACCAGCCTTATGAGTATGCGGTGCCCCCCCTTGCGATAACGTGTGCGGTCACGGCGACGTTCGCGGATCGGCAGCCGGTCGATGGCAATGGTGCGACTTGGGCCGTGACGCCGTCGGGCTTCAAGTCTCTTACGGTTCCTTCGGCGACCCTTCCGGACACCAACAGGCACCTGTTGAGTGACACGACGGCCTCGCCCGGCACCGCGTGGCTTGGGGGGGTGGTCTCCAATATAAACGATGTCACCGACGCGACAGCCATTTTCACCGCGGGCGGCACCAACAGTGAACAGCTTACGGCCACCTGGGCGGCTGTCGGCGTGCAGACCGGCGGGGACGATCCGTGGAACATGGCGGTCACGCCTGTTGCGGTGGACCGGGCGAACAACCCGTCCCTGGTCAATTTCAACGGGAATCTGGTTTCGCTTGGGCATGCGCTGAAAATCTGGTGGATGTACCGTGTGAAGGCCCAGATTTCCGGGAGCAGCACGGACGGGACGCAGACGAGCACCCCGCATTTTGAATGGTCGGCGCTGCCCGGTGCCCGTCCGCCCGAATCTGAAACGCCGACGAGCTTGCGCCCCTCCGCATGGTTCAAGGTGTGGTATGCGTCCACCGCAACAGGGCCGTGGACCCCGCTGACGGATGACTGGGGCCAGACTTTTGCGAGGACCATTGACGGTTCGACCCCCGTGGTTGTCGACGGGACGGCGATGACGCTGCGCGAAGCGCTTTTGGACAACCGCCGTGATGTGTCGAAGGGAAAAGTGCTGCGTATTGGCGTGCTGGGCCAGGACGAGGCGGGCAATGTGCAGCCGAAGTTCGCGGCAATCCCTGCTAATCTGAACGCATCCGGCATTGACTCGCGGACTTGGACAAACGGTACGAACCAGGGCAATGTGGGTGTGGACACGGATGTGACCGTTCAACTGTCGCATGTGAAACCCACCGGGAACGTTCCTTTTGGCGGTGTTTTGCGTGTGCCGTTGCCGCTGCTTTCCGAGAGCCGCCAGGGCGCGTATGTCAATGCCCGCGTTTGCATGACCGCGCAGTATCCCGAACTGCTGAAGACGGCGACGAGCCAGCTTTACAACAAGCATCCGTTGAGCATTGAATGGCGGCTGTACGAAGAGGGAACACTGGTTGCCCAGGGCCGCGTGTACCCGGACCTTTCCAGCGGACAGGTCCAGTTTGACCTGCCGGGCACCACGTTGAAGGCGGGGGTGTTCGACAATATTGAGGTGGACGCAAAGCCTGTTCCGTGGGCTTTCCTGCATCAGGGCCCTGACGGGCTCAAGAACCGTTTGGGCGATGAAGTGAGCCCGGCGGGTGTCGGCCGCCAGCGTGAGCTGAAGTACACATTTGTGGCGCAGACCGTGGCCACGATTTATGTTGCCGACAGCGCCAACGGCGCCAACAGCTACCAGACCATCAGCGATCCGACTCCGGCGTCGGCGGAGTTTTCGATCTACGTGAAGGAGATGGCGGACAAGATTCGCGAGGAGCAGCCGGTGCGGATTTACGAGCGCAACTAGGGTTCGCGCGTTTGGACAGCAGTGCGTTGCACCCCCGGGTTCCTTTGGGACCCGGGGGTGTTGTTGGTGGCCCGGGGTGCGGAGGAGGGGTTGGGGGGCGGGCTTGGGCACGCCCGCCGCAAGGGCGGCCGGCCCTCGTTTCCAGGCGGCTGTTTGCGTTCCGGATGCGTTTGCACGGGTGGGGATGCTGTGCTACAATGCGGCCACATCATTTGGAGGGCTAACCATGCCTCGGTTTTACAGGGTTGTTCTGGCGGTTCTGGTGCTTGCTGCGCTTGCGACGACGGGCTGTGCCCGCGCGGCGCGTGACACGACGGGTTTTGCCGTTCACAAGGAAACGACCGTCAAGGCGCCCTTTGACCAGACGTGGCAGACTGTGAAGTCCGTGCTGCGTGATCAGGGCTACAATATTTACACGCGCGACAAGCGGGGCACCTTCGTGGCGTACACGGATATGCACCGTTTTTTGCTGGTGCAGCCGCGCCGCATCAAGTATACGGTTGAGGTGCGGTCGCTGGATGCGGGGGAGACGTCGATCTCGGTTGATGCGGTGCGCCAGATATACGGT
>CAZOMH010000096.1:0-10720 GCA_964580415.1 uncultured Nitrospirales bacterium | reverse complement strand
AATTTGCCCTGCAAAGAGTTGTGGGCGCACTACAGCGGGTGGTGAGATATCCAGGCTAAACCCTTCCGGCAGATGAAAACCTGAAAACAGGCGGCCCACCTGATATGATACAGGCGCGAAAGGCGGGAGAAGGGCGGTTTTGCCGCTGCTGCGAAGGCAGTGGACGGCGGCGGCAGATGCCGCCTTCCATTGGAACCGTGACCGGACCCGCCGGGTCCGCCACAGAGGGTTTGACATGAACGCAGTTCCGATTGTACTGGGTGTGCTGCTGGTGGCGGCGCTGGGATACCGCTATTACAGCGCCTTTCTGGCCGCAAAAGTGGTGGCGCTGGACGACCGCCGACGGACGCCCGCGCATGCGCTGGAGGACGGCAAAGACTACATGCCCATGAACCGGTACGTGCTCTTCGGGCACCATTTTGCAGCCATTTCGGGCGCGGGTCCGCTGATAGGCCCGGTGCTGGCGGCACAGTACGGGTATGCGCCGGGGCTGCTTTGGATGCTGTTCGGCGCCGTGATCGCGGGCGGTGTTCATGATTTTATGATCCTGGCCGCATCCGTGCGCCGCAACGGGAAGTCACTGGCGGAGATCGCGCGCTGCGAGATTGGGCCGCTGGCGGGACTGATCGCGTCGATTGCCATTCTGATCATCATTATCGTGGCGCTGGCGGGGCTGGGAAAGGTGGTGGTGATGGCTTTGTCGGAAAGTTCCTGGGGCATGTTCACCATCGCCATGACCATTCCCATGGCGATGATAACGGGTCTGTGGATGTACCGCATCCGCCCGGGCAGGATTGCCGAGGCGAGCATCATCGGCGTCACGGGGGTGCTGGCGGCTGTCATCCTGGGCCGCTTCGTACCCGGTTCGCCATTGGACCCGTTTTTCAAACTGAGCCCCGGCGGGATTACGCTGGCGCTGGTGATCTACGGATTCTTCGCGTCCGTGCTGCCGGTATGGGTGCTGCTGTGCCCCCGCGACTACCTCAGCTCCTATCTGAAAATCGGCACGATCATCCTTCTGATCGGCGGCGTGATCCTGGTGCATCCGGACCTCAAGATGCCCGCCTTCAACAGCGGCTACATCACCGGCGGCGGACCGGTGGTGCCGGGCCGTCTGTTCCCGTTCCTGTTCATCACCATTGCGTGCGGCGCGGTCTCCGGTTTCCATGCCCTGGTCGGGTCGGGCACCACGCCCAAGATGATAGACCGTGAAAGCGACATCCGCATGATTGGATACGGGGCGATGGTGGTTGAGTGCATCGTGAGCGTGATCGCGCTGGTGGCCGCCTGCTCGCTGTTCCCGGCGGATTATTTCGCGATCAACGTCGCGCCGGAGAAATTCGCCGCGCTCGGAATGACCCCGGTAAATCTGGACGCGCTTTCGGCCGGTGTCGGCGAAACGCTTGCCGGCAGGACCGGCGGCGCCGTGTCGCTCGCCGTGGGGTTCGCGCAAATCTTCTCGGCGCTGCCCGGCATGAAGACGCTGATGTCCTACTGGTACCACTTTGCGATCATGTTCGAGGCGCTGTTCATTCTGACCACGATTGACGCGGGCACGCGCGTCGCCCGCTTTCTGGTGCAGGAGTTCGCCGGCAAGTTCTACAAGCCCTTTGAAAGGACCGACTGGTGGCCGGGGGCGCTGGTTTCGACCGCACTGGTGGTGGGCGCCTGGGGCTACTTTATCTGGAGCGGCAGTGTGGCCACCATTTGGCCCATGTTCGGCACCGCCAACCAGTTGCTCGCGGCCGTGGCGCTCACGGTGGCGACGTCGGCCCTGATCAATTCCGGCCGTGTCCGGTACATCTGGGCGACGGTGATTCCGCTGGCGTTTCTGGTGTTCACAACGCTCTATGCGGCATGGCGGAACATTTTCGACAACTTCCTCCCGCTGACGAAGATTCCGGAGAAAGCGCTGCTGGGTTACGTGAATGTGACGCTGACCGCGATCATCATGGCCTGCGCGATCATCGTGCTTTTCGAGGCGCTGCGCAAAGCGCACCGCGTGCTCGTGCTGCGGATTTACACGCGCGGCGGTGTTGAAATCTCCGCCGATGCGCCCGGATTCGCCCCGCCGGACTACGGCGAGGCGTGAACCCTGCGGCACGCATGGAATTTGGTGAAGAAGGCGGGTCCGGAAATGTGGGACAGCCGCCCCCGGCTGTCAACCCGTGGCAAATGGTCCTGGGTCTGACAGGCGAGGGTGCCTGTCCCACAATCTCGCGGCTTCACTTTGTTCGCAATGCCGTGTTCTCGGTCTGCAGCGCGTCCACGGCGGCGCGGATTTGGCGAATGTGTTCCGGCCCGGTGCCGCAGCAGCCGCCGATAATGTTCGCACCCGCCGCCGCCAGCTTCGCAACGTTGGCCGCCATGACGGCCGGCGTCTCGGGATATTCGACGCGCCCGTCGTCGTGCTGGTGCGGACGGCCCGCGTTGGGATGCACAAGGATCGGCACGCCCGGCGCGGCGGCGCGCAGCGCGGCGACGACTTCTGTCATTTCTTCCGAACCGAGGCTGCAATTCGCGCCGAGTATGTGCGCACCCGCCTCCAGCATGGCCTCCGCCATTGCTTCGGGTGACACGCCCATCATGGTGCGGTAACCGCCGGGGGTCTTGGTGTCGAAGGTAAAGGAGGCGACCACTTCCAGTCCCGTGTTCGCGCGGGCGGCGCGCACCGCCAGCGCCGCCTCGTCGATGGCCGACATGGTCTCCACGCTGCACGCATCGGCTCCGCCCGCCTCCAGCGCCGCCAGTTGCGCGCGGTAGGCCTCCAGAATCTCATCCTCCGTCACGTCGCCCATCATCAGAATCTTGCCCGTCGGCCCGACAGACGCCATGACATGCCGGTCCGCGCCCGCCGCCTCGCGCGAAAGTCTTGCCGCGGCGGCATTGATCTCGGCGACCTGTCCGGCCAGCCCGTAGTGTTCCAGCTTGAAAGAGGTTCCGCCAAAGCTGTTGGTCATGACAATGTCCGCGCCCGCGTCGGCGTACATCTGCGCGATATCCTTCACGTCGGCAGGCCGTGACAGGTTCCACGATTCGGGGCATTCCCCCGGCTGAAAGCCCTTGGCCACCAGGAACGAGCCCCAGCCGCCGTCCGACACCAGCACCCTGCCCTCGGCCACCTGTTCGCGCATCGATTTCATGGAGTCCATTCCTCTTGTTGGTTCACGGCGCGCCGCATCGCGCGCAACCGGGGTAATGTACGCGAAGAGCTTGCCCGGGGGCAATCATCTGACGGGTGTTTCGCTTCCCCGGAGGGAAAGAACGTGAGTAGCAGGAGGTGACCCAAGGGAACCTCCGGAAGAGTTCGCCAAAGTCCCCCAACCCCGTAGCGGGTTTAATGTTTCCTGGCGTTGGCACGGACTCATTTCACATTCAACCCCATTCGGGGTTGGCCAGATGACCAGTCCCACATTAATGATTGATTGTTGATGGACGCGCCTTGCGCAGGAAGCAGCGCATTCGTTCTGTCTCCCCGGCGATAAGGCATATTTGGAAATGCCTGGCCCCTTGGGGCTGGTGGAGATGCCTCGCCTGCCCCGCCCGTTGTGAACAGGTGGTTGCCTGTTCCCGGAAAAGAGAACCCATCCGCGCGGTTGCGCGGATGGGTTGAAGACGTTGTTGTTGGTATTCAGTGTTTCTTCTTGTAGATCACCACGGCATCGCCAGGTTGCAGCGTCCGGTTCTTGGGCCAGCCGTTCCATTCATAGAGCTGGTTCACGTCCACGCCGTACTGTTTTGCGATGCCGGTGGGACTCTGTCCCGGGGCCACGGTATGAACCACTTTGCTGCCCCTGGCATCCGCCGCCTTGGCCACCTTCACATCGTCACGGCCCGTGTCGCGTCCGTTGTCGGCCGCAGGCTTGCGCACCGTAAGGTCCTGGCCTTCCTTAATCACGGACTTGGCCGAAAGCTTGTTCCAGGCCATCAATTCCTCGGGTGTAACACCGTGCTTTTTGGCTATGCTGGCGATGCTTTCGCCCCGGGCAACCTTGTAGCTGGTGGTGATTACCTTCTGGTCGGACTTGGCGGGCTTTTCTTTCGCGGCGGCGTCATCGGTCTTCTTCTGCCCTTTGGCCGCGACCTCGGTACGGACAGGGTCGCCCAACTTGTTGCCGGTTTTCGGTCCAACGGCCAGTTTTTCGCCGACCAGCAGCGTCGCATCCTTGGATTTGCCGTTCATGCGCAGCAGTTCATCGACCTTGAGGTTGTACAGCTTGGCGATGGCCGCCGCATACTCGCCCGCAGCGACCTGGTGATACCGCATGTTGTCCTGATCCGCCGACGGGGCAGGCTTGGCGGCCGGGGCCGCGGCACCCACGGTGAGCACTTGACCGGGAACGATGACCCCGTTCTTGCCGATCTTGTTCCACGACATCAACTGGGCGACGGTGATCTTGTTTGCCGCCGCCACTTTTGCCACAGTGTCGCCCTTGCGCACCGTGCAGGTCTTGGGGGCGGCCGGTTTTTCATCGGCGGCAGAATCTGCCGCGGCGGCGGTGTCGTTCTTTGCGGGGGCGGTTTCCTTGGCCGTTTGCGGCGCCGATGACGACATTAGCGCGCCGCCCTTGGCATCACCCGCGGCGGGGACGGTCAACACGAGGCCGGGACGAATGGATTTGGCGGAGTTGAGCCGGTTCGCGGCCAGCAGTTCCTTTTCGGTTGTGCCAAGGCTTCCCGCGATCTTGCCCAGCGAATCACCCTTGCGCACCTTGTACTTGCCCGACGCCATCACTGTGGTGTCCGTGCCGGGCTGCGTGGCCGGCACGTTCTTCAGCGCGGCCAGAAAACGTTCTTTGTCCTGCCGGGGCACGGCCACGGCGTATTCGCCGGTCGGCGGGGTGGTGTCGCGGAGCAAATCCGGGTTTAACTGTTCCAGCGTGCCGGGCGAGAAACCGAGCGCCTCGTCCAGTTTGGCCAGTCCGTACATGCCCTGCACCGGGACGCGCTCCACGTCATCGGGCGGTTCGGTGCCGCGGGTGAATCCATACTTCTCCGGATTGGCCGTAACCACGGTGTATGCCAGCAGCCGGGGATAGTATTTCTTGGACTCCATGCGGATACGGTCGGAGGCGGGCGGCGTCACGATAAGTTTAAAGAAGTCCGTTTCGCCGCCATTGGCGGCAATGGCCCGGGCCAGCCCACCCTCGCCCATATTGTACGCCGTGATGGCCAAGTCCCACCGCCCGTCGAAGAAGTCGTGCAGTTCCTTGAGGTATTCGATGGCGGCATCCGTGCAGCGCTGCCAATTGTAGCGCTCGTCCACGTAACTGTCCATGCGGAGTTGAAAACGCCTGGCCGAGGCCGGGATGAACTGCCACATGCCGCCGGCTCCCGCCGGAGACACGATCTTGTTCTGGAACATGCTCTCCACCATGGCCATCCAGATCAGGTCCTCGGGCAGCCCCGCCGCGCACAGGCGTGCGCGCAGCGCGGTCTCATACTTGGAGGCGCGGTTCAACCCGCGCTGAAAGGTGCCCGGGTAGTCGTTTTGAAGCTCCCGGATTTCTGCAAGCACCGGTTCGGGCAGCGGATTGGGCACGACCAGAGGACTGTATGCATGGTCCCCTTTCAGCAGCCGGTCCAGTCCCTCATCGGGCTTCATTTCCTGCGCGCCCACCTTGTCGCGGGGTGCCGGATCGAATTGTACCGCCTGACGATGGGAAGTTGTGGTGCAGCCACCGGCAAAAACCAGCAGCACTGCCGACAATGAAATCGCGGGAACGCGGTTCCATCCGCCCATCAGACGGCGCTGTAATCGCCGTGTTGCTTCGGACATTGCCGCTCCTGTGACCGTGTCTGAAAAACGCGGTGCCATGCCTTTCGGCCCACGCCGGTCTTTCGACGTTTATGTCAGGGACGCAGCCATCCCCGACCACCAGTCGCACACTCTGTAACAGAAGACACCGCCACCGGTAGTGTACGGTGTGCAGGTGCGTGCTTAGCAAATCGCAGTCTACACAAGATGTAGTGGTTTGTCAAGTGTTTAGTCGCGAATGTTGGGCGCGGAACCGTTTTTTGACTAACAGTTCCATTGCGTCAAGGAAGTCAGAAATCAAGAAGGGCTTTTCCAGAGACGGGCAATCGACCGTCTCCAAAAACCGTTGTGTCTCAAAGTTCAGCGTGTCTGCAGTGATGAACAGCACCCTCTTGGTCGCCTCGGGTTTCTCCGCGACAATTCGCAAGAACAGCTCCCGCCCGTTCATGGAGCCCGGCAGATTGATGTCGAGCACAATGCCGTCGTAGTCTGCGGCCCGGGCCCGCTCGAGAGCGTCCGTTGCGGTTTGGACGGGATCAACCGCATAATCGCGCATGGTCAATGCCGTGGTAAGCATGTCCAGCAGGTCCGATTCGTCATCAACGAGAAGAATGCGCGCCGCAGGGGTCTCTTTTTCCGCCATGGGTCCGGCTTCTTTGGGCGGCTGTGTCTTGAAGGCGCCGGGCAACTGGATTACAAGCCGCGCGCCCGGCAGTTCCGGGTCGGGGCCATGAGCGAGGAAAAGGTCCCCGCCATGGTCGCGGACCACGGACCGGGCCAGACTCAGACCCAAACCGACGGCGCCCTCGCCCCGGCGGGTGGTGAAGAAGGGCTCAAAAACCTGTTCATCCAGTTCGCCGGGGATACCGTTGCCGTCGTCCGCCACGGCTACCCATGCTTTGCCTGTTTCGACGCCGATTTCGCAGATTACCCGCGACTTGGCAAAGCGCAGGGCGTTGTCAAGCACTCCCATGATGACCTGCGCAAGCTGGGTCGGCACGCATTCCACCCACACAGGCTCGGCGGGCAGGCGCCATTCAACACAGCGGTTCTGTCCGCTGGTGAGCATGGGCCGCACGGATTCGCGCAGCACGGCGCAGATGTCCGTGGGCACCCGTTCCAACGGGGTGCCCTGGCCAAAGTCGAGGAGGTCTTCGACGATTTCCTTGCAGCGCAAACTGTTTCGCAGGATACGGTTAACCACTTCCGCCATCTGCTCGGGCGGCAATCCTTTGGACATCAGTTCGGCAAAACCGATGACTACACCGAGCGGATTGCGCAACTGTTGGGCGACGGTCAAAGCGATTTGCGACACCAGAGAAGAACGCTGTTGCGCAAGAATCTGGTTCTCCATCCGTTTCTCAAGGCGCTTCTGCGCGGTCAGGTCCACCAGCCCGCAGGCCACATGGGTGACGCAGCCGTCGGGGGCGAAAATAGGCAGGAGTCCCAGGCTAAACCACCGGGTCTGGTCGGGATCGTCGAGGCGCACCTCCCCAAAATGGGGCACACCGGTGCGGAACACCTGGCGGCAAACACAAGCGGAACCTGCCGCGCCCTGGCGCCGGTGGAAATAACAGCAGTACGGCAGGGATTCCGTATTGTCGTCAAAGGTTATGAAACGCGCCATCTCGGTGGCATGCACAACGGCGCCGTCCCCGTCGAACAAATGAACGGGGAGGGGTAATATGTCGATGACCCGTTTGCGGACATATTCCAGCACGTTGTCAACGCCGATTTGCCCGTCCTCGGACGGCTCAAAACACACTGCGGCACCGTCCCGCCGGCCGTCGTTGTCGAACATGGGCTGCACAAGAAATTGCAGTGTTTGACCCATGCCGGCGGCAAGGCGTCCTTTGAACTCGTGTTTTTGCAGCGTCGGCCGTCGCTGCCGGAGCAACCGGCGAATCTCCTGCGCCGTATCCTCGTCGCAAAAGGTCAGAAAGTCGTGGCCGGGCAGCGCCTCAAAGGAGGTTCTCAATTGCTGTGCGCATGCGGCGTTTGCTTCGATGACAAAACCGTTTCCGTCGAGCAGCATGAACGGACGGCCCACAGTGTCCATTATGCTCCGCTGGCGCCGCCCCATGGACAAAATGGTGTCGCGGTCGCGCCGGGCAAAATATTGCACGGACTGGAGCATGTGCGTGTCGTAAATCTCATTGGCGATTTCAAAAAGGTCATTGTCTGAGAGCCCCGGCACCTGGCCGCTCCAGAACGGCACCACCATGTCCCTTGCCCGCCTGGACACTTCGATTAGGTCGAGAATCGTTCCACCGCCGGCCGTCAGGGCTTCCGCCAAAGAGGCGGACCATTCCTGCACCCGGAACGGCTGTCCGCGCAGCATGCCGACCATTGCCTGGGCCCAAGGCAGCACCAGGTGCCGCACGGTTTCACGGTCCTTCTGGGGCAACGCCTGCAAGATGGCCTCGCTGATCAGTTCCAAGCGGGACTCGGCATAGTCGGTGAACAGTTTTGCAGCCTGCATGTTCATGGGCGTCGCGCATTCCCTCAAGCGCCATAACCAGCCATTGGTCCGGTCGAACCGGCGGTTCGATCCGGCCACTAATAATGCCAGCACAGAGGCGTGGATACAAGACGCCGCCTCTTATAATACACTGTCAGCGCGTGTGGATGCGTTAGGCGGGACGCACCCGAAGCGTGACGATTTTCTTGGGTTCCAGCCTGACAGACAGGGTGTCGCCGGCGGCTTTGAGCGGTTTCCCGTCAATCTCCTCCAGCGTGACCAGTTCAGCGGACGCGACGGGATGCGCAAACCGGACAGTCCCCTTAATTGTCTTGGGTGTGGGATTGGACAGGCGCAGAATCCAGCCGCCGCCATTTTCGGCCGGCTTGACGGCGGTGACGGTGATCGTGCCTGGGGCGACGTCAAACAGGCCGCCGCGGCAGGGCAGCGTTCCGTCATGGACGCCCGCCTGGGCCGGGTCCACCGGGGCCACGAAGGCGTCTGCTTCCCCAACCACGCCGCCGGCCGCGTAGTCCGCCGCGTGCGGATAAATGCGGTAGGAAAAGTCATGCCGGCCGGGGCATTGGGAAAGGGCCATTTCGGGATGGGCGTCCCAGCGGCAGCTTACGGTGGTCAGGCTGACCTCGTAGGCGCGCATTAGCGTGACCGCGATGGCCCGGTCGGCGTCCTGGGTAACCTCATATTCCCGCAGGCCCTCCGCAATGAACGCCAGCCCGCCCTTCTTGTCGCTCACGTCCACAAAACGCTGCATCGGAAAGGTGACGCCCTTGCAGCCGAACCACTGGCTGTCTTTGCTGAAAGCCGTTTCCCGCTCGACCACGTCAAAGGCGCTTTCGGCGTGGCAGGTGCGGCCCGCGCGGCGGGTGGGCAGCATGACCCGGAGCCGGTGGTTTCGGGCTGCATTGTCAAAATGAACGGCCACTTCCGCGCTTGCGGAGCCGCGGCGCAGCGTGACGTGTGACACGACGGTCAATGGGAGCGTGTCGCGCGAGCGCGACGCGCTGCTGCCGATGCCGTCCAGCCGTTGCCAAGGGTCGCCGCCGTTCTCTTCCAGACCGGCGGGCACAATCATATCCACTTCAATGCGGTACCGGGCGAGCAGGGGGCCGTCTTCCTCGAGCGCAACCCGTACCGGGAAACCCCGGCTGTCGATGGCCTGGTCCACGGCAGGGTTGTGATGCATCCAGGCATGGCCCGCCTCGCCGTTGTCGAGGAAGTAGTTGAGGTCGTCGTAGACCGCACCGGTGGCCTTGTGGGTCACGCTCAGCGTGCCGTCGGACTTGATGGCCACGCGCAGGTGCTCATTTTCCATTGTGTTCGCGGCGGTGACGAGAGTGCCCCGGTCAAACATTTTGTTCCGGTCCACCCGGAAGGCGGCGTAGCCAAGCGCGGGCAGCCCGGCGGCGTCGATGTGTACCGTGAAGCGTTCGCTTTTCATCATGGCGGGTGCGTCCCAGGCGTGGTTGACGACGGCCCAATGGGGTTTGCGCGCCGAAACCTGAACGGTGACGGGTTTTCCCGTTTTCATGTCGACCAGCGTGAATTCGCCGCGCGGCCCTGTGTAGGGAAGGTCGAGCACGGCCGTCACCACCTCGGACCGGGACCTGGGCAGGGGGTTAAACACGGTCAGGAGCACGTCGTCGGCCTTGGCCTTCTTCGTGGTGCCCATGCGGAGCTGCAAATCGCCCAAAGACCTGGTAATCACACCCTCGCAGATATGAATGACCTGCCGGAGGCGGTGCATCATGTCCTCCTCAATGGCGTCCACGCCGCTGCCCGAAATGCTGTCGTGGGCATGGCACTGAAGCAGTGTTTTCCAGGCAAGGTCCAGAAACGCGCGGGGATACTCCGCGCCCGCCCATGCCGCCATGGCGGCGAAAGGTTCGGCCCGGCGCTGGAGCAGGTACTCGGCGCGGGAGGCCAGCGCCTTCATGCGGGTTCTGCTCGACAACACGTCGCTGTAGAGGTGCATGGTCACCGGCATGGGCTTGGGAATGCGCTGCTCGCCGCGCAGCACCTGCAATTCGTCCCATTTTACCTCCGCCCGGACGGCCTTAAGCATTTCCGGGTAGGAATCGTGGAGCACTTTGTCCGGAGCAAGGGCTCTGGCGGTCTCGGCGATCATTTCAACCTCAACCGGGTCGGCCACGCTGCTGTCATGGCCGTTCATGAAGGCCAGGTGGCGCGTTGTGGCGAGCTTGATCTCGTTTTCGCGCAGCCATTTCACGCGCTCGGCGATCTTCTCCCGGTCAAACCCGCGTTTCGGGTCGAGCAGGAAATGGTGCCCCGGCGCGCGGTCGGGCGCACAGCGGTGGAAGGGCAGGCCCAACTCGTCCCAGGTGCATTCCCGGTCCGCGATGGCCTTGCCATAGAGTGCGGCGCGGTAGACGTGGTGGTAGAAGTTGTAGCGGGCACCGCTGCTCATCTGGCTGCCCAGAATGCGCGTGCCGTCGGCCCCCTCCAGAATGAACTCGTTCCGC
>CAZOMH010000095.1:0-10729 GCA_964580415.1 uncultured Nitrospirales bacterium | reverse complement strand
GGGGGGGGCGGCGGCGGTGCGGGCGGCGGCGGCGGCGGCGCGGGCGTACAGGCTGTCACAGTGGCAAGAACCAACAGTATAAGGCACACAATCAGATACTTTTTCGGCATATTCTGCTTCCTCAAAACGATAGGGGAACACCGGCCAAATCCTACCATAGCGCCGCGGCAGGTTACAATTTGGCGAATCAGGACGCGCGCGGAACAGGAGTGCTGCTCCACCGGGCGCAGCAAAGACCGGACGCGATGCGTTGCAGAAACCGTGGTTCATCAGGTACACTGGTTGAAGTCTTTAGAATTCATATGCCGTAAAGGGGTGCGAGTCGCACAGAGCCAAGGATTTATAGCAAATGAGCAGGATACTCATTGTTGATGATGAGGTTGATTTGACAGAACTGATCAAGGCCAAGTTGACCGCCGAAGGGCATCAGGTCTTCGTAATCAACACGGGAGAGGGCGCTTTCGAATACGCCAAGCAGGTAAAGCCCGACATTTGCCTTCTGGACATCATGCTTCCGGGTTCCACGGGGTACCAAATTTGCCGGCGCATGCGCAAGGACCCCGAACTCTACCGCATGGCCGTGTTGATGCTCACCGCGCTGGGCGAGGAACCCGAGGTCGTTCACGGTCTGGAACAGGGTGCCGACGACTATCTCGTCAAGCCGTTCAAACTGGACCGGCTCATGGACAAGGTGGCCTCCCTCAATGCGCTGCTTGCCACGCTGGACAACAAGAACCGCGTGTCCAACCTTCCCGGGACGGATGCCATCAAGCGCGAACTGAACCACCAACTGGCGCGCGGCACCGCAATCGCCGCGGTCTACATCGACATCGTCGGGTTTGAGGGTTTCTGCAAATCGCGCGGTGCCGACGGCCAGCGCCAGATTATCGAATTCTTCTCAAAAATGCTGGTCGGCCTCACCCGCGCCCTCGGGATATACGAATATTTCGTCGCGCACATGGGCCGCCAGCACTTTGTGCTCATGCTCAAACTGGAAGACTACGAGCGGTACTGCCAGCATCTTGCAAAAACCTTTGACGACGATGCGCGCAAGTTTTACACCGCGCAGGAAATCAGCCAGAACTTCATCATGGCGGCCGATGCGCAGGGGCGCGAGGCGCGCTGCCCGCTGATGGCGCTGTCCATCGGCGTGGCCCACACCCAGCACCGCCAGTTCAAGAGCGCCAAGAAGATGTTCGAGGTGCTGGCGCAGGTCCGCCAGAAGGCCCAGCCGACCGAGGGCAGAAGCGTTATCTTTGTTGACCGACGCCACACCGAACGGTAAGGGGGCGGTCCGGTGAGACTCCGCTGGGCGGCCGCGGCGGCATTGATAGCCTTCTCCGCAGGGCTGGCAATGGTTGCCCGCATGGGTGCGCACGAAACAACCCCGGCCGAACTGGAAAAGAGATGCGCCGAAAGCGACCCTGCCTGGATCAGCTACCAGGAAGACATTAAAGGACAGGTGGGCGCGCAACCGGTCGCCCGCTGGCGGGGGGCGCTTCAGGAAGTCCGTCAGGAATCGGACACCGTCACGGTCACTTTCCAACTGGAAGCCCCCTGGGATGAATACAGGGCGGCCGTGCCCGTATTGCTGCGCGATCCCATGGGCCGCGAACACCGCCAGGACCGCGTTGTGCGGGAAGATGGTCTGCGACGCTACATTTTTCGCCTGGACGCGCAAAGCGGTGCGTCACTGCTGCCCTGGGTCGATATCCACTTTCCCCACACGGAACGCCGCGTCGCCCTTGATGCCATGGGCCATTGGGCGGAAGACGGAACGAAAAAGTAGTCAGGGTTTCCTGGTCTCGGAACGGGTGTAGTGGTACAAGAAACCGTCCTCCGCACCGACGATTAATTCCTTCACGCCGTCCCGATCCAGGTCGGCCATGGTGGGGCAGGTCGTGTGGCCCGCCAAAACGGTGTCGATTAAGGGGCCTTCATCCTTGAATACGAAGGAGCCCTTCTCCCCCACGTTCCTGAGCAGGTTCATGTTCTTGCTGTTGGCCACAAGGTCAGGCTGTCCGTCCCCGTCCCAGTCAAAAAAAACCATCTGCCGCCGTCCGCTCCCGCCTGCCCAAGTGCCGTTCGCGCGGAACCGGCGCTCTTCTGTTTCAGACAAACTGACAAACGGCAAGTCCTGCCCCGGACTAAACACGGTGGCCGCGCTGCGCACCGCGTCGCGGTCCGACTTTCGGTCGCTGTGACGGTACAGCACTGCACCGTCGGGACCGCGCTGGACCAGGTCATTGACGCCATCCTTGTTTAGGTCAAGCAGAAGCGCCGCACCGTTGGCGTCGGCAACGGCGTCTTTCTGATCAGCCCCCTGAAAAATGCGGCGACCCGGCAAAAGAGTCAGCCCCGAATCCGTGCGTTTTCGTTCATAATAGGCCAGAAAACCTTCATGATCCACTGCAACGAGGTCCGCCAGGCCGTCATGGTTCACATCGGTCACGATGGGTTTGGTGCGCCATTCCACCACCAACTCTTCCGGTCCCGGCGTCCACCAGAACCATGCCGGCTTCGGTGCCCCGCCCTCCCAGGCAACGCGCACCGGTGCTTCGGGGGCCAACTCGGGACGCCCCGCCGTCCCCACATTACGGAACCACACAATTTTGCCCACGATGGAATTGCACAGGATATCCAAGAGCCCGTCGCCGTCCCAATCCGCCACGACCGGCACGGTATAGCCCCATTTGGCCTCGGCCGGTCCCTGAATGGAGAGGTTTGGTCCGGCCTGAATGCGGACAACCTCCCCCCCGGCCTTCAGGCGGACCGGTTCCGCCCAACTGGGCGGATCGCCGCCAAGATTCTCGATGTATTCGAGATAGCCTGCCGTGTTGCCGCAAATGAGATCGGTGTCCCCGTCGCCGTCCCAATCGGCCGCGTCGGGCGTCACCAGCGCGCCGCACTTCAGCTTGTCCGCCTGCTGGCGCAGGTAGACCGGTGCCTTCAGCACCGGCATGCCGTTCTCGGAGCGGCCCGCATTCTCGACAAATGCCACCCGCCCGTCTTCCTCGCCCACGATGATGTCCAAGTCCCCGTCACCGTCCCAATCCACCACCACGACCTGCAGCATCTCGAGCTCAAGGTGAAGCGGCTTGCCGTCCACCTCCAGCACCCGTCCGGCGGCATATTCCGGAACGGCGCGGGTGCCCGTGTTTTCGAAATACGTGATGGTGTCCAAGAACGAACCGCAAAGCATATCCAAATCGCCGTCACCGTCCCAGTCCACCAGATTCGGTGAGGGCGTTCCAAACACGTCCAGCGCCTTGCCGCCCGCCATGACCTGCTGCGCCCCGCCGTACACGGGTGCCATGTCGGTGCCCCTGTTCTTCACCCAGTAGACAAACCCGTGCAGCGGTCCTGCGGTCCATTTCCCTGTGGCGTCGTAGGCATCGTCCCAGCCATATTCGCGCCAGTCGCTTGCGCCGATGACCAGGTCCGTCACCCCGTCGCCGTCGTAGTCGGCCATCCGCCACTGATTGTCGCGGTCCGAATAAAATTTCTTCTCAAAGGGCAGCTTGCGTGGTGCGGCATAAAGGTTCTTCGTGAAATCGTCGTACACCACGCCCGGCTCGCACACCACGGGCCGGCCGTTGACATAGGAGATGGTGACATTGGGCCGTTTTTCACCGTCCAGCATGCGGCCCGGTTTGAACACACCCGTGCCGTCATTCTCAAAGAAACAAAGCCCGCGCGAAGGCACACCCGCACTGGACACCAGCATATCCATGTCGCCGTCACCGTCGTAATCCATGGGAAGCGGATTACCCCACAATCCCCAACCCAGATCGCAGGTCGCGCCCTGACGGTTATAACTCAGCTTGTGGGCCCCGGCGTTTTTGTCCGCGGCGAAAGCCGACAGGCACGCCAAGAGGGAAATCGCAAATACAAACCGCCCAATCGCCATTCTTTTATTCCTGCAGTGCTGCAAAGACCGGATGGACACCCATTTGCCCGGACGTGCAGAGCCTCATCAAAAACACGCCTCAGGCGCCTTCCACCGGAACCTTCGAGGAACGTTCGGGACGCGGATGCGTCCCGGTGTATTGCTCCGTGGCGGGGTTCCAGAAGATCACCCTGTCCTGGCGGTAGGAATCCACGGCCATCTTCACGCCGGCCATGGCGCGGTAGGCAGTCTCGGGACCAAGCACGATCCCTTCACGCGACCGAATGGCGTTAAACCAGCTTGTGCGGATGTCATCGCGCGGAACAGGTTCGATCACCAGTTCTTCAACGCCGTACTTCTCCTTGAACCAGTCCTTGAACTCCTTCTCTGGAGTAACCTTGACAACGTCCTTTTCGCTCAGGCGTATGGTGCCCCGATGACCATAGATGGCGATGGGGGTGGCCTGCCTGTTGGCCATCGAGGATGTGAGCACGACCGAGTAGTCATCCGGGTAGTCAAGGGTCACCATGAATGTGTCCGGCACTTCCCGATCATCGTGCTGGACAAAAATGCCCCCCGACCCCGTGGCGCGCTCCGGGGCCCTGGCATCCAGCGCAATCGTCAACGGAGCAAGCACATGGTACATAAGGTCCGTGGCGATTCCACCGGAATAATCCCAGTACTTTCGAAACTGAAAGAAGCGCGGCCTGGAGAAGGGGCGCGCCGGAGCGCTGCCAAGCCACCGTGTCCAGTCGACATAATTCACCCCGCCGTTGGGATCGTCGGTCGCGGCCTCGTCAATCGGCCAGTTCCACTCCCCGCCGCGGTCGTCCGGACCGCCCGCCGAATTGCGGTTGCAGCTTGCCTGCGCCCAGAGCACCGTTCCGATACCGCCCTCCTGGATCACCCTGCGCGCCTGCCAGCACCAGTCGCTGGCCGAGGCATTGGCCCCGCACTGGAAGATGCGCCCCGTCTCAAAAACCTTGTTGCGCACCGCCAGCGCCTCCTCGATGGTCAGCGTCACGGGCTTCTCGCAATAGACGTCCTTGCCCGCGTCCATGGCGTCCATCGAAATCTTCGCGTGCCAGTGGTCCGGAGTGGCAATCACCACGGCATGCACATCGTCACGTTCGAGAACCTGGTGGTAATCCATATACGTGTCGATGGAATGGCCCGTGATTTCCGCCGCGTGGGTTTTCCATTTCTCCAGCCGCTTGGCGTAGACATCGCACGCCGCAAGCATCCGCAGATTTCCGCCGTTCTTCTCCCGCGTGCAATAGTCCTCGAAATGCGAACCGCCCTGCCCGCCCACGCCGATTACCGCAAGGCCGACGGGTTCCTCCGGCTTTACCAGCCGTCCCGTCTTCGGTGCGTGCTGGTCAACAGGCACAACCTGCGCGGGTTCCTGGGCATGCGCCTCCTGTGCCAGCACCATGCCAATACCGGCAAAGGCCGCGCCCTGCACCGTGTGCCGCAAGAATCCCCGCCGGTCCATCCCCCGGGTCCCTTCCCCCGGGTCATTTCGCTGTTCATGCTGTTTTGTCATGCTGGGTTCTCCTTGCGACCGTGCGCGTTCTGGCATCACGGCAGTATAGCGGACCGGCCCGCATATTTTCCCTGTGCCGGGTCGTATTGGACCCGCATCGTGTGCTATTTCTTTTTCGTGACCGCTTCCAGTGTCAGCGAAAGCGCCTGCAGGAAACCGCCCAAAGCCTCCACCGTCGCCGCGTCGGGCATGGGAATTCGCAGATGGCTTTCGCCGGTAACAGGGTCCCTTTCCACGGACAGTCCCCGGCCTGCGGCGCTCCCGCCGCCGCCCGTGGCGCTGAATGCCGCGAAAAGGCGCTTTCCAGCGTCCACAAGGGGTGCAACCGCGCCCATGGAAACGGCGAACGTCTCCTGCGGAATAGTATCCGCGGGGCTGTCCTCTCCGGACTCATCCTCGGCCGGAAACGGTGCGCTGTCCTCAATGAATTCCCCGTCTGCGGGCGCTGGAACCGGCACCGCCTCGGCCACCTCGTCCACGGACTTCATAAACCGGTCAAGTTTCGAACCGCCCAGGAACACCTCGCTGTCGCCCCCGTCCAGCGCCCCTGCAAACAGGGATTGCTTGAACTTGAGCCGCGCCAGCATGCCGTGCTCGATGCTGTCCTCGGCGATAAAATGGGCCACCTGCACGGGGCGGGCCTGCCCCATCCGGTGTATCCGGCCGATACGCTGTTCCAAAACGGCGGGATTCCAGGGCTGGTCCATGATGAGCATAAGGTCGGCGCATTGCAGGTTCAGCCCAACGCCCCCGGCATCTGTGGACAGAAAGATGCGGCAGTCCTTTTCCTTCTTGAACCGGGCAATCAGTTCCCCGCGCGCTTTGGAATCGACCGAACCGCTGAACAGCACATATCCCCAGCCGCGCGCTTTTATGGCCTCTTCAAGCAGTTTGTGGGTGCGCAGCCATTGGCTGAAAATGACCGCCTTGGCGTTGGGGTTCTCCAGCGCATCGTCCAGAAAGTCCATGGCTTCATCGATTTTATGCCCGTGATTGGACTGGTCGTCCACGAGGTAGGTGCTGTTACAGACCATCCGCATGTTCTGGAGGCAGACCATAAGCCGCCGCTGGTCCGCTTCGCCCAGAAAGTGGTGCTTGCGCCATTTCGCCACGATGCGGACCACGATCTCATGATATTCGCTGTGCAGGGTCCGCTGCTCCTGGGTCAGCTTGACGAAGAATTGCCGGTCCGTCCGCTGTGGAAGCTGTTTGAGCACCTCGTCCTTTTTGCGGCGGATGAGAATCGGTGCAAGGTCCGCGCCGATAGTGGACAGGTTTCGATACCCCACCACCCGTCCGGAATCGTCCGTCTCCTGGTGCTCGTCAAGGAAACGGAACAGCGGCCCAAGCCGGAAACGGTCCACGAATTCCACGATAGAGTGCAGTTCCTCCAGCTTGTTCTCAAGGGGAGTGCCGGTCAGCACAAAGGCATGGGTGGAGTTCAGGCGTTTCACATACTTCGCGGTGAGGGTCTTCCAGTTCTTGATCCGCTGGGCCTCGTCAAGAATGACGAGGTCCGGTTCCCATCCGGAAATCAGGGGCAGATCGCGCCGCACCACATCGTAGTTGATAATCTTGTAGGGGCTTTCCTGCGCGGCATAGGCATCCCGGCGGGCCGGATAGAGTCCCTCGATTACCAACGCCCCATGTCCGGTGAACCGCCCGATCTCACCCTGCCACTGGCGTTTCAACGAGGTGGGCGTGACCACCAGCACCTTTTCCACCACACCGGCCTGCATCAGAATTTCCGCGGCCGCAATGGCCTGCACCGTCTTTCCCAACCCCATGTCGTCGGCAATGATGAAACGTCCCGCCCGCGCGGCGGCCAAAGCGCCTTCCCGTTGGTAGGGGTGCAGCGGAGTCTTCAGGAGCGTTTCAAAACGGGCGCTTTCAGCACCTTTGGGAAAGAGCCGGTCAACGCGCTCCTTCAATCGCTGCGCGTCGCGCACCCGGGCCACATAGTCCAGCACGTCCTCGTAGCAGCGCAGCCCCGGTTCCAACGCCGTCGCCTTGCGGAGAAACAGGTCAAAATTGGGCAATGCCTCCGGACGCAGGCAGCCTGATTTTGGATCAAAATAGTGCCCGGACAAGGCAATCAGTCTGGGCGGGGCGTCCCCGCCCGGCGCAAAGCAAACCTGACGCCGGGAACCGTACTGTATGTAAACCTCGGAGTGGGACGGTGTACACCCCTTTTCCAGCGCCTTCTTGGCACCCGGGCGGCGTTCCAGCCGGGACAACATGAATTCTATATGCTTGCAGGTGCCCAGCGTGTTGGTTTGAAAGTCCGGGCAGGAACAGAAGTTCCGGCCCGGCACCGCACCGCGGATGACCACGCGGTATTCACGCTCGGTCTTTGGGTTGCGCACACGAAACTCGGAAAACACGGGGTCGGCGCCCGTGTTCTTGAAGGAAAAGGACTGTTCCCGCCCGTACTCACGGCGCAACTCTGTCTGCCACTCCTCCACGGACATGTGCTCCGGCTTGTGCGACGGGGTCACGCGCTTCTTGGGAACGCCGGGTTTCGTCGCCGGTTTTGCAGAGCGCTTGGTCGTCTTCTTCATGGGGGACATGCTGAAACACCTTGAGGTTGTGAACGTGCCGTATCGACTTCGGCGGTCTTCTGATGATTCCCGTCACGGCCCGTGGCCCGGCACCCGAAGTCGCGCCGAATTATAGGACTTCGCCCATAATCATGGCAATGCATGCCGGTGCCAATCCCAAATTCAGGAAGAACATGCGTTGCGCGACTGGAAAGGAAGTACCGAAGAGGAGCGCGCGTCCGCCTTGTTTTTCACCCTGTGCATTCTGCGTATCCGTGTCCAATGTCTTTTCAGACAAAAACGCCGCACGCGCAGTCACAGTGTCACGCCTTTACATCCGCACAAAACCCGTGCCAGAATCTTGCCCAACCGGAGAAGACATCCATGAATAGGCTTGTTGCCGCCGCCGCCCCCTGCACTAGATCGTTCATTGGGCCCCTCATGATCGCCTTCCTGTTCTTTGCCGCGTCTTTCTGTCCGGCCCAGGAAGAAGAACAGGCCAATAAAACGCGCAACTTTCTGGAAGAGGAGCATGCGCTGTCAATGGAGTTTGAAACGCCGCACACGGACTGGGCCGCACCCTACGCGGGCGGCACGACCCGGGTGCTCTTCTTCTCCGCCTGGTGCCAGGGCAGCACGGACGCGCGCGAGATTATCGAGTTGATGCAACGCTTCGACCTGGACGCAAAGGCCGTGTACAGCGCCCAGGGTTCCCATTTGATCGGTGACGGCAACCCCGACTGGTATGGCGGCGACAGGGAAGCCGGCACAAAACGCGCGCTGCAATTACTGGAGGCCCCCTGCGACGCGGTGTTCTTCAATCAGCTCCAGGTGGACACGCTGCCCAAACCGGTTCAAGAAAAGCTGCGCCAGAGGGTCATGGACGGCGCCGGGTTGGTGCTAATCAACGGCAAACTACCGTATGAGGATGCCCAGGCACTCAACCCGCGCCCCGCCGAGATTTCGCAGGGCGAGGCATACACGTTGGGTAGGGGGCGAGTGGCGTTGCTGCCCTCCCGCGAAAAACTGGTCTTTCAGCCGGGCTGGGAAACGACCTTTGACTACCAGATGGAACAGCAGGGACGGGCGTTGCTCTGGGCGGCGCAACGGTCCCCCAAGGTCGGATTGACGCTCGCTTTGGCCGCGTCTGCCGTCGAACGCGACACGCTGCCTGCGCCCGCCGCAACGTTGTCATGGACCGGCGCTCCCGAAGGAACACACTTGTGTGTGACACTGCGCAGTCATGAAGGCCGGAGAACCATCCTGGGCAAGTGGCAAATCACCAGCGCCGGACCAGTGGTCATGGAATGTGGGACAGCCGCCCCCGGCTGTCATTCCCAAACATCTGCCACGGGCCGACAACCGGGGGCGGCTGTCCTGCATGAGCAACAGTCCGACCTCGCCGCGGGGGAAAACCTCGCCGTCATCCTTCCATCCGTACCCGAGGGCGACTACCATGTGGATGCATTCGCTGTGCGGGGCGATGTTACGGAGAACTGGGCCACCCTGCCGCTCCATATCACGGCGGACCGTCACATCGACGCCGTTGTCCTGGACAAGGACTGGGCGGAACCCGGCGAAACGGTTACCGGACACGCTGCCTTGTCCGGAGCGAAACACCCCCATGACCGGATTGAAGTGCGTCTTGTGGACAAGCACGGCCGCATTCTCGCCAAACAAGACTCGAAACCGTCCCCCGGTTCCGTGCCGTTCGCATTCCGCATCGACACGACCATGCCCATGCTGCTGCGCGTCGAAGCGCTTCTGCTCGACAAGCAGGATGAAATTGCCTCGGCCAGCGTCTACCTGCGCGTGACCAAACGGCACCGGGACCAGTTCCATTTCGTGATGTGGAACACCCCCTCGGGCGACCTGGCACCCTACGGTGTGCAAAGCCTCGCCGGGCACGGCGTCACCGCAATACTCCAGGGCGGCGACCCGCCGCTGTCCTTCGCGGAAAACGAACTTTCCTATGTCCCCTACGCCCAGAGTTTCCGCGCCAGCAGCCACACGACCACGGCCATGCTGGACCCGGCCACGGGCTGGCTCAAATCGGGCTGCGTCCATGACGCTGCCAAAATGCAGGAAACGGTCGACAAGACTGTCAAGACCCAACAGCGCGCCCGCGAACAGGGCGTGTTCGCCTATTCGCTGGGCGACGAAAACGCCGTGCGCGCCTCCTGCCTGAGCCCGTTCTGTTTGAATGCGTATCGCGCCTTCCTGAAGGAAAGCTACCGCGACATTGCGGCGCTGAACCGGGAATGGGACACCGCATACCGCTCCTTCGATGAAATAGAACTCCTCACCGGGGACAGCCTGCCCGCCGCGGACGCGCCGCAATGGTTCCGCGGGTATTTTGCGGAACAGCAGCAGTTGTACCGCACGGACAGCGAGGGTGCGAAGGGTGACGACCTGGAAAAGCAAATCGCCTTTGGAAATATTAATGATGAGATGCGGGCATTGCAGGCGGGGAACTATGCGCGCTGGTACGACCGTCAGGCCTTCCAGAACCAGACCTACGTGGAATGGTGCAAACAGTTCCGGCAGGCCTTCAAAAAGATCGACCCGCAGGCGTGGACCGGCTTCGAGGGCACCGACAGCTTTACCATTCGGAAATTCACCACACGCTCGCGGCAGGGCGGCGACCTGGACAGTTTTGTCCGCGACATGGACTATTTCGGGCCCTACGAGGGTCCGGCCAACGAGGTGGTCCGGTCCATCGCCCGGCCCGGTTTCCCCACGGGCAACTGGATT
>CAZOMH010000094.1:0-10780 GCA_964580415.1 uncultured Nitrospirales bacterium | reverse complement strand
GGCTGGACCGAGGATGCGAAGGGCTGGGGTTACGGCAACAGCCCGAAGACGCTGGACGAGTTTTATGCGCGGTACAAGGGGCTGACCGACGCGCTGCTGGACAACCGGTACCTGTTCGGTTTCTGCTACACCCAGCTGACCAACGTGGAACAGGAGCAGAACGGCATTTACACGTTTGACCGCAAGCCCAAATTCGACACGGCCCGCATCCGCGCGGCCAACATCCGCGCGGCGGCCTATGAACAGACGCCGCCGCTGGGCGCGCAGGACTCTGAAATCAACTGGGACGTGCTGGTGGGGTCCAATGCCGACGGCGACCCCGCGAAGGCGTGGAAATACAACCGGGAGAATCCCGGCGAGGGCTGGCAGCAGCCCGGGTTTGACGATGCGAAGTGGAAAGAGGGCAAGGGCGGCTTTGGCCGCAAGGAGGGATGGGAGCGGCGCATACGCACCCCGTGGCACGATGCGGACATCTGGCTGCGCCAGGCCTTTGCATGCGACGATGCCGACTTTGCCCGGGCCGAACTGATTATCCACCACGACAACGGCGCCGAGGTTTTCCTGAACGGCGGGGAGCTTTGGAGCGGCACCGAGTGGAACGACACGTACCAGGCTTTTGATGTTACGGAAAAGGCCCGGCAGCTGATGAAGGAAGGCGAGAATGTCATCGCCGTCCACTGCCACCAGGACGGCGGGGGGCAGTACATCGATCTGTCCCTGTTGACCGCCGAAAACGCCACGCCCCAGGCGCGCAAGGAGATGACCGTGGAAAAGAATGCCTATGGAAAACTGCCGGACGGCCGCCCGGCCGCGCTCTTCACGCTCGCCAACGGCAAGGGCATGAAGATGTGCGTCACCAACTACGGCTGCATCGTGACCGAACTGTGGGTGCCCGACAAGGACGGCCAACTGGCCGACGTCGCGCTGGGCTACGACTCGCTTCCGGCCTATCTGGACAAGACGCCCTACTTTGGGGCCGTTGTGGGGCGCGTCGGCAACCGCATCGCCAAGGGCAAATTCACCCTCGACGGCAAGGAATACACCCTCGCCGTAAACAATGAGGAGAACCATCTTCACGGCGGGATCAAGGGCTTCGACAAGGTGCTGTGGGACGCGGAGGCGGTGCGCCGCGGCGATGCCGTGGGCGTGAAATTCTCGCGCCGCAGCCCCGACGGCGAAGAGGGCTACCCGGGCAATCTGGACGCCGAGGTGACCTACTGGCTGACGAACAACAACGAGTTCGAACTGGACTACAAGGCAACGACGGACAAGGCGACGCCGATTAACCTCACGAACCACAGCTATTTCAATCTTCGCGGCCACAACGCCGGCGACATCCTGGGCCACGAGATGATGCTCAATGCTTCGCGGTTCACCCCGGTGGACAGCACGCTCATCCCGACCGGCGAACTGCGGCCCGTGAAGGGCACGCCAATGGACTTCACGAAACCGGAGCTGATTGGCGCGCGCGTCAACGACAAGGACGACGAGCAGATCAAATTCGGCCTGGGCTACGACCACAACTGGGTGCTCGACAAGGAGCAGCCCGGCGAACTGTCCCTCGCGGCGCGCGTGCATGAGCCCGAGACGGGCCGCATCATGGAAGTGTGGACCACGCAGCCGGGCGTGCAGTTCTACTGCGGCAATTTCCTGGACGGGACCAACGTCGGCAAGGACGGCGCGGTGTACAACTATCGGAACGGCCTGTGCCTTGAAACGCAGCACTTCCCAGACTCCGCCAACAAACAGGATATGGAAGGCTGGCCTTCGGCCATTCTGCATCCCGGCGAGACCTACGCGCAGAAGACCGTATACAGGTTCACGACCGACTGAGAGGCCCATGAGAAGTATTGACTGTTTCCGCGCCGCCGGCGCGCTGCTGGCGGCGGCGGCCGGGTTGTTCAGCGGCGCGGCACAGGCCGCGGCACCGGTGCAGATCGCCGCGCATCCGCCGTTTGTGCGGATCGGTGAAACCGCCCGGATTGACGTGTCCTGGACTGAAACGGCGCCGGAAGGCGCCAAAGTGGAATGCACTGTCTCGGACGGATCGGTCCGCACCGTGGACGGCGGGTATGTCTTCACCCCGTCCGGCAAGACGGGCCGCGCCTTTGTGTATATCGCGGTCCGGGACGGTGAGAAGATATGGGCCGAGGGTGCCGTGCCGCTGCTGGTGTACGGTCAAATTGTGGTGCTCAAGGCGGACGACTTTTGCGCGATCCCGCCCGACCGGGCGGAGCGCTGGAAACGCTACGTTAACGAGGTCGTGGTCCGCCGGGGCATCAAGACCGCAATGGGCGTCATCGGCGACCGGCTGGCGGACCCCTCGGCGGAGTTTCGGCGCTGGGTGGATTCCTGGCAGTCGAGCGGACTGGTGGAATTTTTCAACCACGGCAGCGACCACGGCCATTCGAAGCCCGATGATCCGCTGTCCAAGATAATGTGGGACATGATGTCGGCGGACATGGCCCAGGGCAGGACGGCCCTTCCGCCCGGCACGGTTTACGAATTCCAGGGCACGCCCGTGGAGGAGCAGCTCGCCCATATCGCGCGGACGCAGCAAATCATGCGCGACCAGTTCGGCATCCAGATGCGCACCTTCGGGGCGCCGTTCAACAAGTGGGACAAGTCCACGTCGGTTGCGCTGCGCGAAGTGGGCCAGAATATCGATGTGTGGTTCGCGGGTTGGGCCAATTCGGGGCTTTTCATTATTCCCCGGGGCGGCGGTGAAATCGAGGGGTCCGACGGCGTTCCCAGCGTGGACTGCTACCTGAAGCGCCGCGACCCCGAACGCCGCGCCGTTTTCCTTCAGCATCATCCGCCGCTGGAACCGTTTATGAAGGGATGGGACCAGTTTCTCGACATCCTTGACCGTGTGGCGGCGGGAGGCGGCGTCTTTATGCTGCCCGGCGAATATGCCGACCTGTGCCGCAGCGGGACGCTGCCGCTGGAACCGCGGTCGCTGATTCCCGATCCGGCGCTTGAATGCGCGGTGCGCATGGCGGTGGACAAGTGGAAGGAGCCGATCACCAGGGAGGACCTGGCGGGCATCAAGGCGCTCGAATGGTCGTTGCGGGAACCGCGAATCCGGTCGCTTGCGGGCATCGAAAAATGCGCGCGGCTTCGTGACGCCAATCTGCGCGGCAATGCGATCACGGACGTCAAGCCGCTGTCGGACCTTTGGGCCGCAGTCAACCAGGAAATTGACGTGGCGGCGCAGGGCAACCCCCTGCCCGACAAATTTGTGTGCGAACAGGCCCCAAAACTGGAGGCGCAGGGACTGCACATCCACACCTCGGGCGCCTGTGACAACGTGCTGTTCACGCTGCTCAGCGAGGGACAGGGAAACGTGGAACCCAAACCGGGGGATTATATCAAGGCCAGAGGGTCGATGATGACCCTGCGCGCCCGGCCCGCCCAAGGCTGGAAAGTCGGGTCGTGGGACGGTGCCCCGGGCATGGAAGACAAAGAGGAAGTGAGCGTTCTGCTTCCCGCCTATTGTGTCATTACGGCGCATTTTGTCCCCATTTCAGAAAGCAAGCCCGCCACCCCCCCGGCAAAAGCGCCCGCAGGGCCCGCGCCGAAGAAGGAATGAGCGTCTTTTCCGCTTCCGCCGCGTTGATCGCGGCAAGAACGCCCGGCACCGGAAGAAAACCGGCTGTTCTGGCTGTTTCCGAAGGCGGTTTCACTGCGGGAAACAGCGTTTTGGGATGAAACGCCCTTCATGCGTTTCCTGTCCTTCTTGCGCGGGAGTCTTAAACCCGGATACCATAACCCGGTCCGTTGGCCGCGGGGCCTCGGCAAAAGGAGGTTATTTTCATGAGTTCAATTATGGCAATGGCACTGGCCGCGTCGATATTCGCGGCGCCGGTGCAAATATCGGTAAACCCGGTTGCCGTGCGCGCGGGTGCCACGGCGGATATCGTGATCACATGGGCCCAGCCGATGCCGGCTGGCGCGACGCTGCAATGGACGGCCACCGCGGGCGATGCGCACAGTGACGGGGCCGGCGGTTACGTGTATGTTGCCCCCGCCGATCCGGGCAGGGTTTTCATCCATCTGGCGGTGAACACGGCACAGGGGCTTTGGGGCGAGTGCGCAGTGCCGGTGCAGGTGTACCGCCAGTTTATTATCCTCAAGGCGGATGACTTTGGCGTCACGTCGGTGGAGAATCTTCAGCGCTACACCTCGTACATTGATTCGCTCGCATCGCGCGGCGTGAAGACTTCGGTGGGAATGATCGCCTCGGGATGCGTCAATCCCACCGCGGATTTGCGGGCCAAGGTCACCGCATGGCGCGAAAGCGGCCTTGTTGAGTTCTTCAACCACGGTTATGATCACGCCTATTACACCCCGACCGGCACAAAAGGCGCGTCCGACGCCGCGCTGCTGGGAGACGACCTGCGGGACAAGGACTATCCGGCAGGCACCACCTATGAGTTTCAGGGGCGTCCCTATGCGGAGCAACTGGACCACCTGACGCGGGCGCAGCAGACCATTCTGGACACCTATGGATTCCAGATGCACACCTTCGGCGCGCCGTTCAACAAGATAGACTCGAACACGACGCTGGCCGTTCAGGCCCTGGGCCAGTTCAACATGTGGTATTTCGGCCCTCCCGATCCGAACGTGTATTCCGTGTCGCGCGGCGGTGGAGAGATCGAGGTCAGCACGAGTGTTCCCAGTCTGAGCACCTACACCACGACGCATGATCTGACGCGGGATGTGGTGGTGCTCCAGCACCACCCGGCCGGGAAGGCGTTCCATGACAACTGGTCCGAGTTCATCGGCATACTCGAACAGATTCACACCGACGAAGGCACCTATGTTCTGCCCGGCGAATACGCCGATCTCATGATGCACAACATGCTCCCGGCTGATCCGACCGCAACCATCGCGGACCCGTCGCTGGAATGCGCGCTGCGCGCCGCGCTTGGGCAATGGACGGGAACCCTGGACCCGGCGTCATTGGCGGGACTTGCAACGCTCCAATGGACCAACCCGACCTCCAAGATTCACAGCCTCCGCGGCATTGGCGCGTGCGGGGCGCTGCGTCAGCTCGATCTTCGCGGCAACAACATCTCCGATATCGCGCCGCTGGTGAGCCTGTGGCAGGCGATTGGCGGCGAAATGACCGTGCAGCTCCAGGACAATCCGCTGAGCGACGATGTCACCTGCAACGAGTTGCCCGCGCTTGACGCCAAGGGGCTGCACATCAGCGCGACCAGTCCCTGCGACAACGTGCTGCTGACGCTTGCTGTGGACGGGCAGGGCACGCTGGACCCGGCTGCGGGCGACCACGCGGTGCCCCGAAACACCACCCTGGTCGTGCATGCAACGCCCGCGGCGGGATGGAGATTCGTCTCCTGGGAAGGCGCGCCGGAAGCGACTTCGGGATCGCCCGTCCTGAGCATCGCCCCTTCCACGCACAGGAGCATCACCGCCCACTTTGTCAAGATGAACGGGTTCGCCGTGGTCGTGAACACGGCGGCCAACGGCACAGTTGCGGTAACCCCGGCGCAGCCTGAGGACGGTTACCAGGCGGGCACCACGGTAACCGTGACGGCAACGGCCAACGACGGCTATGCGTTCAAGGCGTGGACGGACGATCTGGAGGGCACCACCGCCAATCCCGCAACCCTTGTCGTTGATGCGACAAAGACCGTTGGCGCGGAATTTTCGGTGGCGCCGCCGGCGAACATCAAGACGGCCGCACAGCAGCTCCTGGACGGCTTCGCGGCGGCGGACACGGACAGCAGCGGCGGGCTGTCTTTCGCCGAGGCCTCTGCGGCGGTGGCCGGGCTTACGCAAGACCAGTTCTCCATACTGGATGTGGACGCGGACGGCCAGTTGACACAGGACGACCTTAACCAGCTCTTGGGCACGGACTCGGGCGGTTGCTCCTGCACGAAGAGCACCTTTACGCTCGACGGCCTCAAAGGCCGTCTGGCGGACCTTTTCCTTTCCGGGCTGGCCCTGATGACGCTTCTTGCATTCAGCGCCAACAAGCCGCGCGCCTAAACGCACCTATTCCCGAACAGCCAACCACGCGGCGGGATGCGTCCATGACGCATCCCGCCGCTGTCTTGCCCCCCTGCCTGATTCTGCGCCACCGGCGGCACCGCCCCCAAAGCACCGCCTGCTTCGGCATTTCCATCACCGCGCGAAATCCACAGCCGGCGCGGGGCGGTGGCATATCCAAGCGTCCCTCCGGCCTGAAACACGGATGAAACCGGCATGCCGCCGCCGCCGTCAAGATATCTATCGGATTGGGTCGCATCCCTGCGGTCGCGCACACCCAGGGCAATCCGGATTTGTCCGGAATACACGCCGCAAATATGAGGACATATGAAATGAAAGAGACTCCAGACCAGCCTTCCCGCGCAGCGCTTCGGACCAAACCCGCGGGCGCAAACCCGTCGCGCCGGGGTTTTCTCGCCTCCTCCGCCCTGCTGGGGGCCATGATTTTCTCCCCGGTGCGTGCCACGGCCGCCGCCGGGGCCGCGCAGGCAGGTCCCGCGGCCGTCGGCGAGAAACTCGCCGGTGCCGGCCTTCCCGCGCGCGTCACCCTGACCTGCGGGGCGGATATGGCCCGCGCCGTCGGCGCCACATGGCGGACGAACGGCGCCGTCGAATCGGCGCAGGGGCAAATTGCTCCTTTAACCGCGGGACCGGGGTTCGAGGCGTCCGCACGGAACGTTCCAGCAGAGCCTTTTACCTTCACCACCGAAGACGGCGCGACCGCCTTCCAGTACAATCTGAGCTTCACTGATCTCGATCCTGACACGCAGTACTGCTTTCGCGTGGGGGACGGGAAATACTGGAGCGAATGGAACACGTTCCAGACGGCGCTGGACAAGCCCAAACCCTTCTCTTTCCTCTACTTTGGAGACGTGCAAACGGATATCCGGTCCCTGTGCTCCCAGGCCGTGCGCACCGCCTTCCGGCATGCGCCGGATGCGCGTTTTGTCGTCTGCGCGGGCGACCTGGTCAACCGGGGATGCGAAGATACTCTCTGGGGTGAGTTTTCGGACGCATTCGGTTTCATTGCCGCCTCGGTTCCCTGTTTGCCGACACCGGGCAACCATGACACGAAACGTCCCGAAAGCGCGCCGAAACCGGAGGCCCCCTATACGGCCGCACCGGCCTATCACGGCCATTTCCATCTGCCGGCGAACGGTCCCAAGAACGCCCGGATACTCAACGGCGAGGCCTACTATGTGGACTGCCAGGGCGCACGCATTGTCTCCCTCAACTCCAATGTGTTCGATGACGACGCCCCGACCGATGCGGCCCACAAGCAGGCCTGGGACGCGCAGCTCGCATGGCTTGAAGAGGCGCTTGCCAACAATCCGAACAAGTGGACCATGGTGACCCACCACCACCCGATCTATTCCACCAGCAAGGGCCGTGACAATGAAGGCCTCCGCAGCCTGCTTCGTCCGTTGTACGACAAATACAGGGTGGATATCGTGTTCCAGGGGCACGATCACAGCTATGGCCGCACGCACAAACTGGCGGGGGACAAAATTGTTGATCCCGCCGCCCCGGGAACCATCTATGCGGTCTCCGTGCTCGGCTCCAAAATGTACCCGCTCAAGCCCAAGTTCGAGTCCCTCATGGCCCGTACAACCGCTGACAAGCAGTTGTTCCAGGTTGTCAACATAGACGGCGACACGCTTTCCTACAAGAGCCGCAGTATGGACGGACGGCTTGTGGATGCCTTCCGCCTCACGAAGGACGCCTCCGGCGCTTCCACATACCACCCTGAGGATAAAACGTGAGTCTGGAATCCCATAGTGTCTTCTGTTGTGAAAGAATCCGCCGTTGCGATGCGGGTCCATTGCACGCGGAGAATCCGCCGTTGAAGCGCGGTCTTGCCCTGTTGCAGAATTGCCCAATAGAATGAAGCCCCGTTTGCGCGGCGCCCCCCGGCGTTGCCGAACCCAACCATGGGAGTGTCTCTCGTGAATATTCGTTGCAGTCTTGTTCTTTCCCTTGTGATTGCGGTTGCCGGGGCGGCCCATGCCGCCGAAGCGCCTTCAAAAGCCCGCCGCACCGAAAACATCATCTTTGTAATGACCGACGGACTGCGCTGGCAGGAAGTTTTCAAGGGCGCCGAGGAGTCGCTGTTCAAGAAACCGGAAGAGGGCAAGAAGGACATGGACCCGGCAAGAATCGCGTACTGGCGCGACACCCCGGAGGCCCGTCGCGAGGCGCTCATGCCCTTCCTGTGGAAGGTCATTGCGAAGGAAGGCCAGATATTCGGCAACCAGGACAAGGGCAGCGCCGCCCAGGTGACAAACGGCTTTAACTTTTCCTATCCGGGATACAGCGAAACGTTCTGCGGGTTCGGCGACCCCGCGGTGAACAGCAACAACAAGGTTAACAATCCCAACCTCAATGTTCTTGAGTTCCTCAACGGCGTAAAGGCATACCGCGGCAAGGTCGCCGCCTTCGGCGCATGGGACCTGTTTCCCTACATCCTCAACCGAAAGCGCAGCGGTCTGCTGGTCAACGCGGGGTACGAGCCGATGAATGCCGGCAAACCCACCCCGGAATATGCGCTGCTCAACCGCCTCAAAGACGAGACCATCCGCTACTGGGCCGGCGAGCCCTTCGACTCCCTGACACTCGAAACCGCCCTGACGTATTTCAAGAAGGAAAAGCCGCGTGTTTTCTATCTCTCGCTGGGCGAAACCGACGAATGGGCCCATGGCGGCCGTTATGACCTGTATCTCCAATCCGCCCACCGCGCCGACGAGGCAGTGAAGACCGTATGGGAGACCGCCCAGTCCATGAGCCGTTACCGCGGGAAGACAACCCTCATTTTCTCCGCCGACCACGGCCGGGGAAACGCTCCGGAGGAATGGAAGTCGCACGGTGAAAAGATCGCCAATTCGGAGAATATTTGGATGGCCTTCATGGGTCCGGACACGGCCCCCCTTGGCGAGCGTTCCCAGGTTGAACGCGTTACCGCCAGCCAGATCGCGGCCACCCTTGCCGCCTTCGCGGGACGGGATTTCCGCGCCGCCCAGCCCAAAGCAGCCCCGGCTGTCAGCGCCGTGCTGCCCGGCGGAAAATAGCCCGGTCCCCCGGCCGGTTATTACGAAACGGCGTGCTGTGCGGGGCATCCCGTACGACTACGAATTTGCGCGGAGTCGGTTCAGGGATCACGTTGTGTCTTCACTGTTCCGCCGACAACGGCACGGGAACGCCGTTTCGGAGCGTGGGGCCTGCCGTCGGTCCCGCCCAGTTTCACAGTGTCCGATTGACGCGAGTTGAAGAATTCCTGATCCCGACGGGGTTTCCGGGGTGTGTTTCGGAACCGGGGTTGGCACTTCTCGAGGGACTGCCCGTGTTGCCCGGTTGTGTTCGGGCGGCGGCTTGTCCTGTCGCGCTGCTTTGCCCCCAAGGGGGCCAACAATAACAGCCGCAGATCAGGAGCGAAGCGGAACCTGCGGGGGCGGCCCCTCCGGGGCCGAAAACAACCGGCGGTGCGCCCGATAAATTCGCTTCGCTCAGGATGACAGCCGGGGGCGGCTGTCCTGCACAACAAGGCCCCGCATGCGCAGACCAAGTCCCCTGACTGCGTCCGATATTCCGAACATCCTCACCACGTCCTCAACCGCGCCCAGTCCATCGCCAACTCCGTGGTCCCTGCATGGGGCGCATTCTTCACGCGCACGTGCAGTGCGGGTGTTTTATAGGTGGCATAGACAGCCAGACGCCGGAGAAACGCGGGCTGGTTTCCGCAGGCGTCGGTGTTGCCGGCGTTGCGGAGGCGGATGTATATCTCTCCCTGCGGGCCAACGTGTTTGGTGGCGTCGATCAGGCGGAGCCATGCGGCATTTTTCTGATTGTCGTCTTTGGCGGGAGGAATCTGCTCCGGGGACAGCACCTCGGTCCAGTCGGCGCCGTCTTTGGAGAGGTCTATGCGGTAGTTGTTGCCAACCATGAATTCGAGGTGGCACTGGTCGATGCCGGGGAAGACGAGGCGGTAGACAACGTTTCCATCGGGTGCCACGGCGCGGGAGTGTTCGCGGACGATGGTGCTGCCGCTTTCGGACTGCATGCAGACCATGTCGTCGGGCGGGGCGAATTGGAGCGTGCGGACCAGTTCGTCCTGCGCGCCGACGAGGAAGGACAGATCGACGGAGCGGGTGGCGGGCTTGTCGCACCAGGTGTCGAGGCGGGGAATCCAGTGGTTGCCGTCGGGCGAGACTTCGACCAGGCAGCTTCCCGAATCCACGCGCAGATCGAGTGCCGCGCCATGGGCGCCGGTCACGTCAATGGACTGTGTGATGACTTCTGATGGGGCCTGATCGGACCCAAAAGATAGCCGGCGGGACGCCGGCGCTCCCAGTACAAGGTCAACCGTTTTGACCTCGGGAACCGGCGGCAGTTCGCCCGCTTTGAGTTCGCGGATTTCGCGCGGGCCGGGCAGGAAGCCGGGGTTGTCCACGATGGGCGCCCAGGCGGCCTCGAATGCGCCGGTTTCATTGAAGGTTGCAAAGGCGCCCGTGGGCAGCAGGCGCTTGGGCGTTTTGGGGATGTTGTAACCGCGGAGCATGAACCCGAGCATGTCGGGCTGGGCGTCATCCTGCGACCAGGGTCCGGCGCCCGCGTCGTTCCACAGGTCGCATACGGGCACCTGCGGGTTGTGCCATCCATTGGGCACGTTCAGGTTGATCAACTGATCGACCCGGTCCTTGAGCCCCCAGTGCCCCCACACGGCCATGGGCAGCGCGCCGGCGTAGACTTCAAAACCGCCGGGTGCCTT
>CAZOMH010000093.1:0-10850 GCA_964580415.1 uncultured Nitrospirales bacterium | reverse complement strand
CACCGCCGCGCCCAATGAGGTCATCTCGCCGGCGGACGGCACGGTGGTGGCCGTTGAGGACCTCACCGACACCCCGCACTATGCCGGGTCCACACGCCGCGTGAGCATTTTCATGTCCGTGTTCAGCGTTCACGTGAACCGCGCACCCTTCGACTGCACCGTAAAAGATGTGCGCTACGCCCCCGGCAAATACCGCGACGCCCGCGACCCGAACTGCAGCAAGATCAACGAGTCCAACGCCGTTTGGCTGGACACGGAAAAGGGTCCCATCACGGTCCGCCAAATCTCCGGGGCCGTGGCCCGGCACATCGTCTGCCCCGTCCAGCCGGGCACTCCCTTGACAAAAGGGGAGAAATTCGGGATGATACGCTTTGGTTCGCGCGTGGAGTTGTATCTCCCGCCGGGTACGGAAGTTTGTGTTAGCTTGAACCAGAAAGTCAATGCCGGAACCACCATAATGGCACGATTCCAATGAGACTCTATCCGCTTCGCCGCAAAGGCAACAAAGTCCCCCACCGTTTCAGGCCCGTCAACATCGCCGCCAGCGTCATGACCACCATGAACCTCTACATGGGCATGGCGAGCATCTTTCACAGCATCGGCAACGAGTTCACCTCGGCGGCAAACTGCATCCTGCTGGCCATTGTTTTCGACATTCTCGACGGCTTCGTTGCGCGCCTCACCAAGAGTGTCTCCGAGTTCGGCAAACAGCTCGACAGCCTGTGCGATCTCGTTTCCTTCGGCGTGGCCCCTGCCGTGCTCGTGTTCATGTCCTACCTTCCCGAAGGCACGCAACTGCCTTTTGGCCACCGGGGCGAGGTGATCGCCGGTGCCGTGGGCTCCTACATGGGCATCATCTACGCCATATGCACCGCGCTGCGGCTCGCCCGGTACAACACCTTCCAGGCGGACCGGCGCGATTCGTTCATCGGCCTGCCGTCCCCCGCGGCCGGCGGAACCCTGGCCGCGTTCGTGCTCACCCTGCAGTACTTTCAAAACAAGGTGTCGGTTGACTGGTGGGCCTATTTGGCGCTCGGCCCCACGATGGTGGTCTTCGCCATCCTCATGGTCAGCACGGTCCGCTACCCCAAGAACCGGTTTAAGGCCTTCATTGTCAAGCCACAGCACGCCTTCACCTACCTGGCCATAGGCGCGTTTCTGATCGCCGTTATTCACTACGCCTTCACGCGTTCCGCGTCGCTCGTGCTGTTCCCCCTCGCGATGGCCTACGTCCTTTTCGGCCTTCTGGACACCGCCTGGGCGCGTTTGCGCGGCAAGACGGACTCCGCGTCGATCGATGATTCGGACACAGAAGATGAACTCGGTTCGGACGACGAGGGCGAGGACGGGTTTGAGGAAGCCACCGAATCCGAGCCCCGGAAAACCGGCGACCCCTTGTAGTAGGCCACCAGTTCGAGCACCAGAACCTTTGACACCGCCGCGATGGGCACGGCCAGCAGCAGGCCGAAAAAACCCAATACCGAGCTGAACACCAGGATCGCCACGACCACCCACGCCGGATTGAGCCCCACCTGGGAACCCACAATGCGCGGAGTCAGAAAGTATCCCTCGCACATCTGCACGCACAGGAACGTGAAGAACAACCCCGCCAGATGCCCGTCTATCCCGTAGGTCAGTAGGGTCAGGATCAACGAAGGCACCAGCGTAATGGCGGGGCCGGCATAGGGTATGACGTTCGCCGCGCCCCCTATCACCGCGATGGGCACCGCAAAGGGCACCCCGCACAGCGACAACCCCGTCGCGTAGAGTCCCATCAGAATGACGCAAACAGTCAGCTGTCCGCGCAGGAACGACTTGAGCTGAAAGTCAATCTTGCCCGTGATGTCATCGACACGGGCGCGGTACCGCAGCGGGACAAGTTCCCCCATGGTGCCGACCATCGTCTCGTAGTTCCTGAGCATTTCCACGACAACGAACAGAAACAGCGAGAGACTCACCAGCCATCCGACAACAGTCAGCCCCGCGCCCGCCACCGTCCCCAGCAGGTAGGCGGCGGAGAGCCCCGCGCCCCGGCCCAGCCCGGCGATTTTGTCGCCATACCCGCGCACGATCTGAAGGGCGTTGTTCTTGACCAGTTGCCCCAAACGTTCGGCAATCACCGCCCGTTCGTTAAACTGCTCCTGGCCTTCGGGTGCCCACCCCAGGTCCTCAACCAGTTCATGCAACGGCAAGTGCCCTGCCACACGTTCAATCCAGCCGTTTCCACCGACCTTTGCCGCCTGCACCAGCCGATCCGCCTCATGGACGACACCGGGCACCACCACCAAGGGGACCGCCAGCCCGAGCACCGCCACCGTCAACACCAGGACGAGAATGGTAAGGTTTCGCGAAATTCCACGCCGTTCCAGGAACTCGACCACCGGATGGAAACAGTAGGCAAAGATGAGGGCGAAAAGAACCGGGGTAAGCACGGGGACAAGCAGCCATGCAGCAAGCCCCACCAGCACAAGCAGGCTTGCACCGCCGACAAAACGCACCCAGGGATTGGAAAGCACCACATTTGCCATGTGCAAATCTCCCGCCGGTCAACAAGAACCGTACAGACACATGCTAACAGCCCATTCCCTCCCAAGCAAACCAGACGCAATATCCATGGACTGGGCAGAAGTCAATATAGCCGGTGTTCGTCCCGGTTATATGCCAGTACAACCGACAGGGTTGGTCCTTTGCCATGCAGGTGTCCGCCATTATGGACTGCGGTGGCAGAGCGCAGCGCCGACACCGCTTTGGCTGGCCCAACACGCGACATCAGCATAGCGGCGTCGTTGCCGCCGCAGTCCAAATATCACCCCGCACCTTTCCCCATGCCTATTTCGGAGATGCCGGGGTGGTCTCCTGTTTGGCCCCGTCCTTCGTCGTTCATGATGGCATACTCCTTTTGTCTGTGGTGGAAATAACCACTGGTTCCCCCGCCTGGTGCGTTGCTGGTGGCCTGGTCACACTCTCCCGACAGCAGCAGGCTCGAATCTATTGACGTGCCCCAGCATAAGATCAACGTAAATGACCGTCAATCAGCAAGAACGGGGAGGGGCGTCTTTCCCCTTTGCGCCCCGCGCGCCGCGCCGCGCTTGACGACGCGATATACGGGCGCTGGCGAAGTGCTGTAACCCGTCCATCACGAAAGGTTTGCAAATTGTTGACAGTAGCGTTAGGATCAATACGGACATGGCGTACAGACTTCTATGCATAACCGGCCTTATTCTGGCCGGGGTAAGCGCTTCAGCCGACGTGCTCGTGCTGGACAGCGGGGAGTCTTTGTCGGGCTCGCTTCTCCGGGTCAAGGAAGGCACCCTGACGTATAAAACAAGCCTGTCGGGCCAGATGATGGTGCCGATGGACACCGTAAAGTCGCTGGCAACGGACAAGAATTTCGTCGTCACCCTTGGCAACGGGGAAACCCGGTACGGCCGGTTTTCCAGCAAGGAAAGCACCAATGTCGTTCTGCCGCTAAACGGCGCCGATGCCGAACCTGTTGACCTGCATGCGCTCAAGGAAGCGATTCTGATTCCCAGCGCCCCCGCCGCGCCCAGCCTGATGGGCGGACCGTTGACCGGGGGCACAACGGCCTCCGGCGATCTGGGCGCGCGCTATCATTCGGGCGGCAAAGACGGGTTTTCTCCGGTACTGCGCGGAGAACTGGGCGGCAGGGATGACAAGGCCGCCTGGTCCGTCGGGATCACCGGGTCCACCGACGACAACAACGGCGGGCTGGATTACCTCAACGCGGAAGCCCGGGTGAAAAGCGTGGGCAGCGGGTTCAATCCCTACCTCTGGGGTGGCCTGGACCGTGACACGAACCAAGCGCTGTCGTTGCGGGGTCATTTGGCGCTGGGTATGTACAAAGCGTTTATCCCGGCGGCAAACAATGCCCTTGATGCCTATCTCGGGTTGGATTTTGCCCGGGAGCAATGGAATCCGGGCGATATCGGCGCGTCCGGCGGAACGGAAAACCGCTCCGATGTGGCGCTGCATCTGGGCTTGCGTTACTATAATCTCCTGTCACGCCACCTGACCCTCATTGGTGCCTTGGATTTGTTCCCGGACCTGTCCGACCCGGGAGGGCTGCGGGCGACCACGGAAAGTTCCGTGCTGTTTCCCATCAATGAACGTCTCCAGTTGCGGCTCGACTTTCGTTTGGGTTACGACAGCGACCCGATGGCGGGAAGCGCGCCAAAATGGTCCGCTTCTGTTGGTGCCGGTGTTGGAGTAAACTTCTAGAAACATGCTTGGCAACGATTTCCCGAAAGGAATTGCAATGCGACACATCTTTTGCCTGACGCTCCTTGCGGCGGTCCTGCTTCTTGCACCCGTGCAGGCGCAAGCCATTGAGCGGTTGTCCCCGATGGTGGTTCAGGGACTGGAGAGTTTCGCGCAGGCAAAAGCGACGTATACGCCCACGGTCGATACCTGGCCCACCGCCAGTGCCATAACCTACGGCCAAACACTGGAATCCTCAACACTGACCGGAGGCTCCGCCTCCGTGGACGGTTCCTTCGCATTTACCGATCCCAACACCCAGCCCGACGTCGGCACCTATGCGGCCTCGGTGACCTTCACGCCCACGGATACCACCACCTACAACACAGTAACCGGCACGGTAACCGTCAAGGTTGGTCTCGCCACGCCCACCGTCACCACCTGGCCCACGGCCAGTTCCATCACCTACGGTCAAACACTGGCATCGTCAACCTTGACCGGGGGCGCCGCCTCGGTATCCGGCACTTTTGCATTTACCACCCCCTCCACAGCGCCCGGAGTCGGAACATATTCGGCGCCGGTGACCTTCACTCCCACAGACACCGCGAAATACGGCACCGTGGCCGGAACTGCGAATGTGGTGGTCGCCGCGGCAGCCGGCACCACCGTGCCCACCATAAGCGTGTGGCCCACAGCCAGCACCATCACCGAAGGCGAAACACTGGCATCTTCAACCCTGACCGGGGGCACTGCCTCGGTCTCGGGCACCTTCGCCTACACCGATCCCACCATCGAGCCCCCTGCGGGAAGTTATGCCGCGGCCGTCACCTTCACCCCCGCGGACACCACCAGTTACAGCGCGGTGTCCGGTCTTGTGAACGTGACCGTGGAAGCCGCAACCGACGATTACACATGGATTGATTACCTTGGAATCCCGCTCCTGGTGCTCCTGGCCCTGGGCATCGTGCGGTTGGCGGAGTGGGACCGCGTTGGCGGCCCCTGCTTCATCGCCACGGCCGCATGGGGCACACCGCTGGCCCCCGAGGTCAACCGGTTGCGCGAATTCCGGGACCACACTTTGCTGGCCGGGGCACTGGGCACCGCCGCCGTGGATGTGTATTACCACATGAGTCCGGCCATTGCAGACCTGGTGGCCGCCTCGCCGGGCTTGGCCATGCTGGTGCGGATCGCGCTGATACCGGTGCTGGTAATCATTTCCCTGCCCGCGCCGCTGGTGACGGGGCTCGCGGTGCTGGCGGCGATCATGCTGGTGCGGCGTGCTGTCCGCCGGCGCAGGAAAGACCGCCCAATGGCGGACTGATCTACTTGTCGCTGATATAGACCGGGACGCCCTTGGCAACCCGGTCGAACAGCGCAATCACGTCGTCGTTGAGCAGGCGAATGCAGCCGTGCGATGCCGGGGTGCCGATTTTGTCCTCGCCGTTGGTGCCGTGGATATAAATTCCGCGCGCCCGCGAGTCCACAACCTTCCCTTCGGCATCCTTCCCCTGGTTCACCCCGGCTTCGAGGCCGTCGAGCGGCAGCACGCGCGTCAGCACCAGGTCGTCCTTGACCTCCATGCCCGGCTGCCAGATCGTCTTGGCCGCCTCGCGGGATTCATACACCTGTCCCCATGGCTTGCCGTCGCCTATCTTCGTCTCGATCTTGTGCCATCCCGCGGGCGTTTGCAGACTGCCCTCGCGGGAACCCGCACCTGCGGCCGCAGTGGAACACCGCGCCTGCCATACCGGAACACCATTCTCGATAAGGTAGAACATTTGTTCGGGAATGGACACGAAAATGCCCGCACCGGAACCCACCCGGCCCGCCCAGCCAGCGCGCGCAAGCTGGTCGGCAAGCGCCTGGGTAAGAACGGGTTTTCCAAGCGATGCCCGCTTTTCCACCTGAACGGGCACGCCTTCAATTGGCGGAACATCCGCTTCGATGCCTTCCGGAATCATGGCCATATATCCTTTCCCCGGCACATGCCGGACAATGATTTCCCCCTGGGGAATGGGCACGCGCAGGTACATTTCAGGCAAGTCCTTGATAACCGGCGGGGCGATGCGGATGCGTTTCCAGCCCGGCTCGGCGGGGGAGAGGCCCATAACGTCGCCCGCCAGCAGGTAAATGGGACTGCTGCTCCATGCATGGCACCAACTGGTGTTCTTCTTCTGGTCGGGCCCCCATGCCTCCATGCAGGTCGTTGCGCCGTTCTTCAACATCTCGCGCCATGAATGCAGGTCTGTCGAGGTCAACACGTCATATCCAAGGTCGGCCGCGCCGTTTTGGAAGCACGCCTCGATGACATAGGGGGCAATGTAGACGCCGCAGGAAAGCCGTTTCTCGCGAATCAGCGCCAGTATCTTGTCCTTGTCCGCGCCTTTGGTAAGGCCGAAATAAAGCGGGATCGCATTGGCATGCAGGGAACTGTGCTTCGAACCGGGCGCGTCCACGTACAGCCCGGTGTCGGCATTGGCCAGTTTGGCGGCAAAGCCCGCGGCCACCTTGGCCGCATGCTTGTCATAGGCTTTGCCGTCACGGCCCAAATCGCGGCAAAGCTGCGCCGCCGTACGCAGCGCGCCGTAGTAAAAGGCGTTCACCACGGCGTTGGCCTTGCCGTCGGCGTAGTCATAATCAAACCCGTCGCGCAGTTCCTGGGGCCAGTCCACCAGCACCCATTTCTCGTTCTTCTTGCTGATCCCCTCCAGCAGGCTGGACCAGTTCTCAAACGCGGCAAAGTAGCCGAACAGCTTGTCAAAGGTACTATCGACAATTAGTTCGGTGAACGCGCGGTCGCCCGTCATGCGGTAGTAATTGGCGAGCAGCAGGGGATACTGCAGCGAGTACTCGCAAATCTCCTGCATGAAGCTACCCGGCGCCACGGCCATCATGCCGGGGTCAATCTGCTGCGAATGGGCGAAATCGACCAGCGCCTTGCGCGTCAGCGTGGGGTCTGCCGTCAGCCACAGATGCGAACGCGAGGTAATGACGGCGTCGCCCAAATACTGGCCTTTTTCGCGGGTGGGACAGTCCAGAAATCCACCCTGCGAGCCCATCTGCACGCCATTGCGGCAGATGCTCCATATGGCCTCCAGATTCTTGTCGGAGGACGTGAAGGAGCACTTGCCGGGATCAAACGGATGGTGGCGCACGTCCACCCAAACCTCCGGCTTTTCGGGCGCGTCCAAAATCTCCATGTAGCGGAAGGCCTTATAGTCGTAGAACTCAATCACGTCCTTGCCGCCGGACAATATGGGCCGCTCCTCGTAGACGCAGTTGGCGCGCATGTCAAAGCGCACCGTGTCCGGCGCGGACAATTCTTCGCCGTGCCTGACGGTAATAACCGTTCCCGCACTGCCTTGGATGCGGATGCGGGTGCATCCCACGATTTCGGTGCCAAAGTCATAAAAGTAGTGCCCCTTGTCCAGCTTCTTCACCTGCTTTGGCTTCACGGCATACACTTGGAGCGGGGGCGTGCTTTGCAGCGTGAAATAGTGGTCCTGGCGGCCCAGAAGCGGGGGAGTCCACGCCGCGGCGTCAAAACCCACCGACTGCCAGCCAACCGGCATCTTCCGCATGTCAATATCTTCGAGAAACTGCGTTTTGTAACCCACGGTCTTGTCGCCGTCATAGGCGGACAGCGCCACGCAACGCCACGATGGGTCGGTCACAAAGCGCTCCCGCGTACCGTCGGCGTAGGTAACGTCCAACGCCAGCATAAACCCAGACCGGCCGTCACCACTGTTCCACACACGGTTAATCAACCCCTGATAATAGGCATGTGCCGCAAGACAGTTGGGACCTTTTTCCAGAAACGGCGCAACCTCAAGGAGATAATAGGGATAGGCATTGGGATAGCCCGGTTCGGGTCCCTGCACCACGCGGAATCCGTTGATGTAGAACTTGTAGTAATCGTCGCCCGTGATAACCATCACGGCCGACTGGGGCTTGTCGCGCAGCGTCACTTCCCTGCGAAAGAGCGTGTGCATGTTCCGGGGACCTGCCGGGTCGGGTTTGCTGTCCTTCTCCCGGTGCATCACATTGATCACCGGCACCCCCTGAAACCGCGGGTCCCGCAGCCATTCGGCGCCATCAAACGGGTCCGTCGCGGCCTGCGCCCCCACCCACAGCGCCATAGAAACCATCCCTGTCAGCATCAATCCCATCCAACTGCTCCACGCGGCTCGCGCCCCGGATTGTGGCCTCTGCATCCGCACCCGTCCGCGGCACGGCTCCAACAAGCCGGAAGTTTACCCCTTGGCCGAGCGACGGCACAACCGTTGCTTGACCTTTGCCGGTTTCTGATTACGCTTCCTTGCCGCAGGCGAACACCAAAACGGGGTGCAGAAAGATGGAATCCAATACCCAAGGGGAGACCGTCAATAACGCGGAACCAAACCGGCCACACCCGGACACCAAGACCAGACGGCTTTACCGAAAGCTCTTTGCGCCAGCCGGCACCCCGCGGTTGACCCGAAAGCACCGTGCCGCTACACTTGCGGTTATGGAGTCCATGCCACTGACACGCAACACCTGCACTTTCCGCGAAGGCAAGGGCATCGTCTTTCTCGTGATGGACGCGGTGTATCTGCTCATCGTGTTTGGCTGGACTGTGTTTCTCCCGCCGTTGGGACGGGACTGGGCCGCGCTGGCAAATTACGCCCCCTTCGGAGAGTTTATCCCCGCATACCACATCCTTAACATGGTTCTGCTGTATCTTGCAATGGTGCTGGTTTTCTTCCTGACCCGCCTCGCCACGGGTGGACCGTGGTGGCTGGGCTCGGTGGCCGCCGTGGTGTTTATGGCCCATCCGTTGAAGGCCGAGGCCGTGCTGAATCTGTGCGGCATGAAGGACCTTCTCCCGGCACTCCTCTCACTGGCGGCGTTGCTCGTCTACGCGCTGGCGCGCAGAAGGCCCGGTTGGCTGCTGTCCATCCTCGCGGCCTTGTTCTTTGCCGCCGCCTCATTGCTCGTGCCGGGGCAGGGCGGACTCTTCTTCGCGGTGCTGGCGTGGGAAGGATGCATCGTTGCACGGGAACAACGCCGCTGGGCAATCGTGCTGCCCCTTCTGGGCATCGCGGCGCCGGGCTGGGTATTGTACCCGCCCGTGCTTGCCGCCGGAACGTCCACCCTGACAGGCCCCTTGTGGCCCATGGTGTATCTGGCCTATCCCATCGGCCTGCTGCCCGAGACCCTGCGCGCCTTTGATGCCCAGCCGTTGCTCCCCGCATTAATACTCGCCGGATTGGTCCCCCTCTGCTTCGGCTTCCTGCGGGCCGTCCGCCATCCCGCGTTCACATTCGGCCTTCTTGCAATGGTTGCTTTTGCCGTCTTCGGCGAAAACCGGCCCGTGGACCCCGTGCATCTTGTCGGCGGCGGACGCATGCTTCCCGCCATCGCGCTGTTTTCCATCGCTCTTTGTGGTGTGTTCCACCGGATGACCCACCATCCCGCATGGCCAAAACCGACGGTATTGATTACATCCACCCTCTGCCTGGTGCTGATGATTCTTCATGTGCAAACCAACCTGTCCTGGGGCCGTGCGGGCAGCGCGGTGCGCGCGTTTCGCCAAGCCGCCGTCACGGCGGCCGCCCAGCATCCCGGCCAACGGCTTGCGGTCTTTCCGGATTTCCGCTGCTGCGACCACGCCCCCGTCCAGCTTGCCGAGAGCGTCCGCCACGCCACGCCCTTCGGAAAGGCCTTTCCGGTGGAGGTCGTCGCCTCCTACGATCCGGACACCTTCGACGCCGGCTCTTTCTCCCTGCTCCGTTATGATCCCAACAACGCATCCTTCGCGGCAACGGTGCAGGGACCTTTTACTGTGACCGGCCCCAGCAACAAATGCCTCACCCAGAAGAACGACGTTCAATGGACCTGGCTGCAGTGGCTTGCGCCCCGCGACACAACCACACCAAAACAAACCCATCAGGTACATATTGTTCCGGGCGGGGAACCTTTTCCGGAAACGCGGATCGCCTTCCCCTGAAGAACCCAATGCCCATGCTGTTTGCAATCAACAAAGGGCCTTCAATGCTTTCTCGCACCGCTGGAATTGTGCTGCTGTCGTTTGCCTTCGCCGCGTCGCATGCCGCCGCTTCGTCGTCCGCACAGGATGCCCCCGTGGTTCTCGAAACCAACTTCCTGCGCTATGAAATCGGCGCGGACGGCCACAACCTGGCTTTCGTGGACAAGGCCACCGGCAAAAACTGGTGCGACCGCACGGCCGCACCGTTCTTCGCCCACGCGCGCAAGGCCGGCCATTCCTACGATTCAACCAGGGTGACGCCCGTCAACGACCATATCGCCGTGGACTTTGGCGATACGGGCATACGCGTTCTGCTCCACCTGCGCAGGGAAGCGCGCTATCTTGTTCTGGAAGTGGCGGAAGTCTCCGACCCGGAGGTCGAAGAGCTTGTCTTCGGCCATGTGGCGTGGACGCTGAAAGGCAAGCCGGACGAGCCCTTTGCCGCGTGCGCGCTGGCTTTGAACCTCCAGACCAACGTGCCCGAGATTCCCGGCCTGAACAGCGGCATGCAGGCCCTCTGTTATGCCCGGTTTGGACTCGTGGGCGCCAAGATTGCCATCGTCGGCGCGCCGCAGCCCGAGTTTCGCAGCATACTCAAGGAAGT
>CAZOMH010000092.1:1806-10863 GCA_964580415.1 uncultured Nitrospirales bacterium | reverse complement strand
TACACGCTCGGGGTGGTGACGCCGACCCCCCTGGCCTCCGTTGCGGCCCTGATGATACTGGCGTCGGTACTCGCTGCGGCGGGAATGCGCGCAGTCAGGAAACGTCCGGCCTGACAAGAACAACGGAATAACGAGACGCGCCGGGATGGCCGCCCTTCCGGCGCGTTTTCCATTTGCAGGAGTCGGACGAACAAAGACGCCGGACGCCGGGCGCGCTAGGTTAACAGGCTCTCGAGAACGCCGGGGGTGACATTTTCCAGAGATGACACAAATCTGTCCGCGCCCGCAAGTTGTTCGCGGGTGAAGGTGTTGGTGACTGCCAGCACCTTCATGCCTGCCGCCTTCCCCGCGGCCACGCCGGTAACGGCATCCTCAACCACCACACACCGCGACGGGGGAATTTCACAGGCGGCGGAGGCTGCGAGGAAAATTTCCGGGTCGGGCTTTTTGCGCGCAATCAAGCCGCCGTGCATGACGGCATCAAACCACTCCGGCTCAATGTGTGCGGCGCGCAGCGTGCAAAGCGCGGTTTCGATGGGGGTTGAAGTGGCCAGAGCCATCTTCCATTCGGAATTGTCGCGCACGGCGCAAAGGAGTTCGCGGACACCGGGAAAAGCGATGTCCCGACCGGATCGGAGCAGGGCCACAAAGTTTTCGTGACGCCGGGCGATGGCGGCATCGGTGTCGATGACGACGCCGTAATCCGACGCGGGCCCCTCGACATACATGATGGCGCCGGTGCCCACGTACTGAAGGAAATCGGACTCTTTCATCCGAACGCCGTACAGTTCCTCGAACATGCGGATCGTGGCCTGGCAAATGAGGCCCTCGGTGTCGGCGAGCACACCATCCATGTCAAACAGTGCCGCATACATATGAGGTCCCTCAAACGAGCACGGGCGCGGAGTAACCGAGCACTTCAAGAATGGCTTCTTCCTTTGCCTCAACCGTAACCGGCTGTTCGGCGCAGGCGATGGCATTGTCGGGGTCCTTGAGCCCGTGGCCGGTGAGGATGCAGACGACCCTGATCTTTTCACCCGTGCGGGGCTGCACCGCGTCAAAGAAGCCCTGCCCGGCCAGTTTGATCAACCCGGCCACGCCGGATGCGCTGGCGGGTTCGCAAAACACACCCTCACTCCTGGCGAGCATCTTGTAGGCTTCGCGGATTTCGTCGTCGGTCACCATGTCGATGAGTCCGCCGGACTCATCCCGGGCGGCCACGGCCTGTTTCCAACTCGCGGGATTGCCGATGCGGATGGCCGTGGCAAAGGTCTGCGGCTTTTCCACAGGATGGCCCAGCACGATAGGGGCGGAACCGGAGGCCTGGAAGCCCAGCATGCGCGGCAGAGCGTCGCTCTTGCCGCAAGCGTGGTACTCCTTGTATCCCTTCCAATAGGCGGTAATATTCCCCGCGTTGCCGACGGGCATGGCCTGGAAATCGGGGGCAACGCCCTCGAAATCGTCTATGATTTCGAACGCACCGCTTTTCTGTCCCTCAATCCGGTAGGGATTCACCGAATTGACAAGGGCAACGGGGAAGTTGTCGCAAATGCGGCGCACAAGATTGAGGGCGTCGTCGAAATTTCCCTTGATTTGGATGACCGTGGCACCGTGAATCATGGCCTGCGAAAGCTTTCCAAAGGCGATTTTTCCTTCGGGGATGAGCACAGCGCACTTGATCCCCGCGCGGGCCGCGTAGGCGGCGGCCGATGCGGACGTGTTGCCGGTCGAGGCGCACATGACCACTTCGAACTTGTCCTCGACAGCCTTGGTGATGGCCATGGTCATGCCGCGGTCCTTGAATGAGCCGGTGGGGTTAAGCCCCTCGTACTTCAGATATATCTCAAGTTTCGGATGAATCGCGGCGCTCAGCGCATAGGCCGGCACCAGCGGGGTGGACCCCTCATTCAGCGAAATGATGCACGTGTTGTCGGACACGGGCATGTGGGCGCGGTACCGCGCGATGATTCCGTTGTTGCGCATAATTCAATCATTTCCTTGTTTCGCAGAAGAATGCCGCCCGCGGGCGAACAAAGCCGCGCCCGGCCGCACTGAAACGCGCCGTTTGCGCGCATAGGATACCATTTACGGTGCGCTGTTTTCAGCCACCACGCCGGAACGCTCAGAGCACCCGGATCACCCGCGCCGGAGCGGCGGTCGTCTCAAGCATGTCAATTTCTGCCAGCGCTGCCATGACACTGGATTCAACGGTTTCGTGCGTCATCATGACGACATGCGCAGGCTCGTCGCTTTCCCGGTTTTTCTGGATGCATGAGGCGATACTAACCCCGTGGTTGCCCAAAATAGTGCAAACCTTGCCCAAAACGCCGGGATGATCCTTTGTTGTGAGTCGAACATAGTAGCGCCCCTCCACAAGCCCGACATCCCGAACGGCGACTTCGTGGGTGTACCGGAACGGCGCCAGGGGGGCCACGGCCCCGTGTCGGGCTATATCCACAATGTCCCCCAGCACCGCGCTTGCGGTCGGGCGCCGGCCGGCACCGCGCCCGTAGTGCAGCGTGGCGTCGGCACAGTCGCTCTCGACATAGACCGCGTTGAACTCGTTGCGCACGGCCGCAAGCAGGTGGGTTTCGGGCACGAGCGTCGGATGCACCCGCGCCTCAATTTCCCCGCCGTTCTTGCGCACAACGGCAAGCAGCTTAATCAAATAGCCCATCTCACGCGCATAAGCGACGTCGAGATGGGTAATCTTCGTGATGCCTTCCACATAGATGTCGTCAAGATTCACCTTTGTGCTGTAGCACAACGAGGCCAAAATCTGGCATTTGTGCGCCGTGTCGTGGCCTTCAATGTCCAGATCGGGCGGGGTCTCGGCGAAACCCAGCTCCTGCGCGCGGGCGAGCGCCTCGCCGAACTCCAAACCCTCGTAGGTCATACGGCTCAGGATGTAGTTGCAGGTGCCGTTCAGAATGCCGTAGACCGACTGGATATGATTGGCGGTCAGGCTTTCGCGGATGGCCTTGATGATGGGCACCGCGCCGGCGACGGCCGCCTCAAACCGCAGTTCGACACCGTTGCGTATCGCCGCTTCGTTAAGTTCCGGACCATACTTGGCCAGAAGCATTTTATTCGCCGTAACCACGTGCTTCTTGGCGTTGAGCGCGTCAAGAATGAGCTTTCGCGCGGCACCAACCCCGCCGATAAGTTCGCAAACAACATTGACCTCGGGGTCCGCGATCAGGTCGGCGGCATCGGCGCTCACGCGCACACCATCGAGGACAAAGTCCCTGAGCAGTTCACTGCGCAGCTCGGCGACGTGTTTAAGGGTTACCCGGGTGCCCGTCTTGTCTTCAATAACCCCCGAATTGTCCAGGAGGATATCAATCACGCCGCCGCCGACTGTGCCCGCGCCAATTACGCCAACACCTACGTTCATTGCTTGATCCTTTCTGTCGCGCACCCGCCGTCAATCCAAGTCGATTTCCGCCAGCGGGTCGCCAACACTTACTTCATCATCTTCCCGAACACATTTCTCTTTCAGTATGCCGTCCACCGGGGAAGGCACCACAAACACCGCTTTGTCCGTTTCAATTTCCAGCAAGTCCCCGCCGGCACGGACGGGTTGCCCGATCTCCACGAGCCAAAAAGCGACCTTGCCGCCCTTGAGCGCATCATCATCGTCGCCCAGGCTGGGCAACAGCACCATATGAGTTGACATTAGCTTTCTCTCTTTCCCACCGTGGCGGCCGCGAGCAAATCTTCCGACCGGTAGGAACTCCGGACAAAGGGCCCCGCCACCGCAAACACAAATCCCATTTCCAGGGCGAGCCTCTCGTATTTCGCAAACTGTTCGGGCGTCACGAACTCGGCCACGGGCCCGTTGTCGGGACGGGGACGCAGATATTGACCCATGGCCACCGCGTCACACCCGGCGGCCCGAAGGTCCCGGAGGGTTCCCGTCACATCCTCTCCGGTCTCGCCGCACCCGAGCATAAACGAGGACTTTACGAATCCATCCCGTTTCAAACGGCGAGCCGCCTGCAACACTTCCAGTGAACGCCGGTAACTGTACCTTTTGTCGCGCAACCGCGTGTGCAGCCTTTCCACCGTTTCAATGTTGTGGCCAAACACTTCCGCGCCGGAATCCACCACCGTCGCAATCGCACCGGCATTGCCGCAAAAGTCCGGAACCAGCACTTCCACGGTTGTCGCACGGCTCTTTTGCTTGACGGCGGTGACCGTTCGGGCTATGTGTCCCGCGCCGCCATCATCCAGATCATCCCGGGTCACCGAGGTGATCACCGCATGCCGCGCGCCAAGTCTGACCACGGCCTCGGCGACATTGTCCGGTTCCTCCTCATCAACCTCCAGAGGCTTCCCGTGCGACACACCGCAAAACGCGCAGTGCCGCGTGCATACATTACCCAGCACAAGAAACGTGGCCGTGCGGCGACTCCAGCATTCCGCCTGGTTGGGACAGTGCGCGCTTTGGCAAACCGTGTGCAGATTCAGCCCTTCGAGCAGGGCTTTTACCTCCCGATGCGCCCCGCCTGACGGCCATTGCCTCCGAATCCATGCCGGAAAATGCTTTGTTTCTGGCTGCATTTCACACTTTCTCTTGTGCCGGAGGCACCCGGCGCACCGACGCGGAATTATAGCATGCAAAAGCCGCCCGGAAACAGGCCGGGGCGACCCGTCCGGATCGCCCCGACACGACAAACAGATTTCTGCCCTTTGAGACGGCCTATTTCTTCTTTGCCCTCCGGGCGCCGGCACCTGCAAGACCAGTTGCCAACACGGCCAGGGCGAGCCAGCCCGCGACCGGGACGCCCTTGTCAACCACGAGTTTGGCCGCGTCGGACTCCATTACAGAGGTGTTGGCGTCTCTGATCTCCACTGAATAATCGCCCGAATCGGCCAGGTCGAGACCGGCAATGGCATAGGAATCCCCTTCGGCACCGGCGATGTTGACCCCGTCCTTCTTCCACTGGTAAGACAGCGGCGCATACCCGCCCCCGGCAGTCACGCTGAACTGATAGGTTGTGCCCTCAGTCACATTTCCACCGATGGGTTGCTTCGTAATGCCCAGCTTGTTCCTAACCTGCAATGTTGCGTGGGACGTCGGGAAGACAAGCCCGCCGCAGGCAACCTCGCACCAGTAATCGCCGGCTTTGGCCAAAGTCAGCGGACCCACGCCCCAGTTGGCGGACGCCGGACCGTCCTGAACGGTCCCGTCGGTGTACTTCCACTGGTACGAAAGGGTGCGTGTGCCGGGATTGACCGCGACAGCGAAGGACTGGGCATCGCCGACATACTTGTCGGCGCTCTCCGGCTGGCCTGCAAAACCCGGCCAATACACGATATCGTAGTCGGCCGCAGGCACCACCGTCACAGGGTTCCCCGCGAGGTCGGTGATTCCAGTGGCGAGATTCAAGCCCACCAATCCGTCCGGGTTAATCGAAGTAACGAAAAGCGATACCGTAAACGGCCCCGTCCCCGTTACCGTCGGGATAACCGTAAGCGACCCGGTAACCGACACCCCGGCAGTGTCGAAGGTCGGCAGCACCGGTTCACTGAACGCCACGCTGTAATGCACAACCGGGCTGGTCGTCGGTGAAGCGTCGGACCGCGTGATCGTTGCCACCGGAGCGACACGATCCAGCACAATACCGTCGCTCAGCGCGGCAGATTCCCTGCCGACCGCATCACGGAATTTTACGTACACCGTATTCAGGCCGTCGGTGCCGGTCAAGGTGTATGCCCCGGACACCGCATAGGCTTCCCAGGCGGACCAGTTGCTGCCGTCTTCACTGAAGCACATATCGGTTACGCCGGACCCGCCGTCAGAGGCCGACAGCCCCAAGGTCACCGACACGCTGTTCGTGTAGAAAGCGCCCGAGTTCAATGTAATTGTGCCGGAAGGAGGCTGGGTATCCAGCGTAATGGAATCCTGCGAGACCGTGACAGACTGATTGCCCGCTGCGTCGCGGAATTCCGCGTAAACCGTCTTCAGTCCGTCGGCGCCTGTCAGCGTATAGGCACGGGTGGCCGCAAAGCTTTCCCATGCGCTCCAGTTCGTCCCGTCATTGCTGAACCGCACGTCGGTCACCCCGGTACCGGTTCCGTCATCGGCGGTCAACGCGAGCGAAACAGCCGGAACCAGTGCATATACGGCGCCGCCGTCGATGTCAACCGTACCCGTGGGCGCTTCGGTGTCAAGCGTAATCGTGGCCTGAATCGCTGCGGCAGAGATGTTTCCAGCCGCGTCACGCAAACCGACGTAGACCGATTTCAACCCGTCTGCACCGCTCAGCGCAAAGGACTTGGAGGCCCCGTAAGCCTCCCACGCGCCCCAGGAGACACCATCCTCGCTGAACCGCATGTCGGCAACGCCGGAACCGGTGCCATCGTCACCGGTCAAACCCAGCGTCACGGACGCGCTTGTTGCGTACAACGCGCCACCGTCAATCGTCACTGTTCCGGTGGGCGAATTGACATCCAAGAGGATGCCGTCCTGCACGGCCGGGCTTGTCACGTTGCCCGCGGCGTCGCGGAATTCGGCATAAACCGTCTTCGCCCCATCCGCGCCCGTGAGGGTGAACGTCTTGGATGCCGCGTAGGTTTCCCATGCGCTCCAATTCGTTCCGTCTTCGCTTATGCGCATGTCGGCCACACCGGAGCCCGTACCGTCATCCGCCGTCATGGTCAACGCAACATTTGCGGAGGTGGCGTACGCGGCACCGCCGTCGATACTTACCGAACCGGCGGGTGCATTCACATCAAGGGTGATGCTGTCCTGCGCGGCAACGGCGGACACGTTTCCAAGCACATCACGGAACTCCGCATACACCGTCTTGGGTCCGTCAGCACCCGCAAGCGTGTGGGTCTTCACTGCGGCAAAAGGTTCCCACGCGGTCCATGAGGAACCATCATCGCTAAACCGCATGTCGGCGACGCCCGCGCCCGCACCGTCATCGGCGGTGAGCGCCAGAGAAACGCCGGTCGATGTCGCATAAAGCGCGCCGCCGTCAACAGTCACTGTTCCGAGCGGCCCTGTCGTATCGAGCGCGATGCCTCCAAGGGCGGGGCTGGCTGAAACGTTGCCCACCACGTCCTGGAACTGCACGTAAATTGCCTTGGCCCCGTCAGCGCCCGTCAGCGTGAAGGATTTCACCGCGGCAAAGGCCTCCCATGCGGACCAACTGAGGCCGTCCTCGCTGAACCGCATCTGTGCCGCACCACAACCAATGCCGTCATCGGCAGTCACGGCGAGGGATACCGCCGCGGTGGACGTAAACGGAGCACCGCCGTTGACAGTAACGGTTCCTGCCGGACCCGTTGTGTCGAGCGTGATACCCGCCGAAACCGCCGCGGAAACGTTGCCCGCAAGGTCACGATACTGAACGTACACGGTCTTGGAACCGTCCACCCCGGACAGCGTGAACACTCGGGAAGCGGCGACACCCTCCCATGCGGACCAACTGAGGCCGTCCTCGCTGAACTGCATCTCCCCCACACCGCTGCCCGAACCGTCGTCGGACGAAAGGGTCAGCGTAACCGCCGCAAGGCCGGTGCATGATGCGCCGCCGTTTATGGTGATTGTACCGGTGGGAATGCTGGTTTCCAGAAGGATACTGGCCGTTATGTCGCCAACGGAAACGTTGCCAACGACATCCCGGAACTGAACATAGACCGACTTCGGCCCGTCGGAACCGGTCAGACTGAAGCTGTAAGCCGTTGCAAAGGGCACCCAGGCACCCCAAGAACTATTGTCCTCGCTGAAGCGCATATCCGCCACGCCGGAGCCGCCAGCGTCGTCCCCGGTCAAATTGAGGGTTACTGCCGCGCTGGTGGTATATGCCGCCCCACTGTTAATGCTTATGGTCCCGGTCGGAGGCACAGCGTCCAACGTCACCCCCGCCGTCGCCGGGCTTGCAGCCGTATCGACACCGGCACCGTTTCGCGCGATCACGGTAAAGTTGTAGGTACTGTTGCCCGCCAGGCCGGTGACGGTGATTGTCCCCCAGTCGGTTGCCGTCCGGCAGAACGGAGCGGCTCCGAGGGTGCCGTCCGTCTGCACCCAGACGTTGCCGCCCACACCGGGCGACACGTTTATGGCATAGACGGTATACGAGGGATTGCCGTCTCCCGCGCCAATCTGCACATCGAGGGTTGTGCCCGTCGCCCCTGAGACAACCGGTGCCGTTGGCACGGCGGCAGTGGTCCACGCCGTGAATGTGGTCGTTTTGTCACTGTCGCCCACGGAAGCCGTGGCGGCAACCTGGAATCCATACTGCGCATTCGTTTGCAGGCCGCTGTAGACATGCGAAGTGACGTTTGCCGCAGTCAGGGCATCCTGGACAAGCGGGTCCGCGCTGCCGGGCCCTTCCCAAACCTTGAACCCTGTTTCGTCGCTGGAATTGTCCTGCCACGTCCATGTGATACTGTCGTTGGCAATCGCCGTTGCACCCGGATTACCAGGAGCCTTTGGCGGAGTGGGCGTGCGGAAATCATTTTCCGTAACAGCATTCCAAGCCGGGCTTAACCAACGGCTGCGTGACTGGAAAGGTGCGCTGGCTGCCTGATAGACCAGGCGCGCGCGCCAGTGATAGGGGGTGCTCTTCGTCAACCCATTCACTGTTTTGAACACATCCGCACCCGTAACAAGCGTATCAACCCAGGACGACCCGCGCCGCAGGGAGGTGCCGTCAAACAACACACCCACCGGCTTCACCTCCACCTCCATGGTTGCCTTGGCGCGCCCAAAGGGCGTGCGCGCGAACAGCGCCATGCGGGCCTGGACGCACTTGTCGCTCATGCCCTCCGGTCCGAGCAGGGTGTCGTCTGTCTTTCTCTGGCGGGGTTTCACCGCACGCCCCACGCCCGCCGCCTCGGCACAGGTGTTCCCATAGTACACGGACGCAAGTCCTTTGTCCGTATACGCTCCGGCGTCGTAGACAGGCGCACCGACAATCACATCGCTGAACCCGTCCCCGTTGATGTCTCCCGCGCACGCGACGGAATAGCCGAATTGGGGCTTCGTCGTGAGGCCGGGGTAGAGGTTCACCAGCAACGCCCCAACGCCCCCGGCGCCAC
>CAZOMH010000092.1:0-1796 GCA_964580415.1 uncultured Nitrospirales bacterium | reverse complement strand
GAAAATATCATTGCCCGGCCCTCATCGACATAGGTCGCAGTCCGGTCCAACAGCGGCGCGCCGATTAGAATATCGCTGTATCCGTCACCGTTTACGTCACCGGCTGTGGATACGGAAAACCCCAACTGCGCGCCGGCTTCCGCGCCGTTATAGGTCCAGACCGTCGCGCCAATACCCGCGGCGGACCCATAGTAAACAAAGGCCCTGCCCTCGTCCACCAGGGTGTTGTCGTAAAGGTTGGCGCCGACGATAATATCGCTGTACCCGTCACGGTTGACGTCGCCGGCTCCGGCCACGCTTATGCCATAGTTGGCACCAGCCTGACCGCAACTGCCGGTCCAGGCAGGCGTCGCTGTCAGACCGCTGCCGGAACCCTGGTACAGGTATGCTTCACCCCCGTTGGCCGCACCGGATGCGCCCACAAGGAGGTCGTCGTATCCGTCTCCATTCACGTCACCCGCACCCGCCACGGAACAACCCAACATGGCTCCCGCGACGTTTGACTCGACCGACCAGGACGGGGTCGATACGATTCCGGACGACCTCCCGTAATAAACGCATATCCGCCCCTCGTTCGCCTGGCCGTTCGCATACAACGGGCTGCCAACCACCAAGTCGGAATACCCGTCACCGTTCAGGTCCCCCGCACACGCGACCGACTGGCCAAACCTGCCCCCGGCAACGTTGCCTTCAAGCGTGCGGAACGCCGTCCCGGAGATTCCCGACGCCGAACCATGATAAACGAACGCAACACCCTCCCCCGTCTCCCCGTTCGTATACCCCGGAGCGCCAATGACTATATCGCCATATCCGTCACCGTTTAGGTCGCCCGCGGAGGCCACGGAATACCCGCATTGCGCACCTGCCTGGCCGCCCGTTTTTGTCCACACACCCGTTGTTGTCACCCCCGTCGCGGACCCATAATAAAGATACGTTATGCCTTGATCCGTGGTGCCGCCGTCATAGAACGGGGCACCCACAAGGATGTCCCCAAAGCCGTCACCATTCACATCGCCCGCCGAGGCAACGCTGTAGCTGTACTGCGCCCCAGTTTCGGAAATCGGGGTCCAGCGCCAGTTGGTGCCCATATTGACGCTGCCTGCGGAACCGTAATAGACCCATGCGCGGCCCTCGTTGGTCTTTGTGCTGTCATAATTTATGGCGCTTGCGATGATGTCCGAGTAACCGTCACCGTTCACGTCGCCGGCCGTCGCCACGGCAAATCCGAGATTGGCGCCGACCTGGTTCGACTCCAGCTTCCAGTCGGCCGCAGTGGGCAGGTCCGCCGCCGCCTGCGGCAGCGTTCCTGCGTACAGACCCACCGGTGAACCGTACCAGCAGAACACCCCGCCCTCGTTCGCCTCAGCCGTCGTGGTGCCCGTATAGTTGACGGCACCCACAACGATATCAGCGTAACCGTCGCCATTAATGTCACCGGCTGTTCCCACCGCACAGCCAAACCATGCGCCGGCCGCATTGCCGCGCGCCCTAAAATTCACCGTAGTCGCAAGTCCCGCAGCCGATCCGTGATAGACAAAGACCATGCCCTCTGTGGCAAAACCTCCGTTGTACTGATAGGCGCCAATGATCAGATCGGAGTATCCGTCCCCGTTCACATCGCCCGCAGTGCCGCCGGAATAGCCGTAACAGGCGCCTGCCTGGCCGCCGTACATGCTCCAATTGGGCGCCGCCGCAAGCCCCGTTGCACTCCCGTGAAACACAAACGCTGCACCCTCGCCCGCAAGCGTGTTCGTGTATGCGTATGCGGTCACCAGCACGTCGCTGTAGCCGTCGCC
>CAZOMH010000091.1:0-10896 GCA_964580415.1 uncultured Nitrospirales bacterium | reverse complement strand
GAGCGCGGCGGAGGTGATGATGTTGGGACCGGCCGCAATGACACCGGCGGTAACCGCGGCCTTCCGGATAAACTGCCGCCGCGTGCAGGACGGTTGTAGACTGCGCTGTTCCATACGGGACTCCTTGGCTGGGTTTATGGGCGCGCCCGCGCCGGGGAGTCATGGTGAAGCCCCGGGCGGTGCGAAGTCAAGTCCGGGAAATGGACAACGGAAAAGGCAAAATGGTGTCAACAGGCAGAAGGCACAGACGCGCGTCCCGTCCACGCCATGAACGGATGCGGGCAAAGTGGGGCAGACATTCCTGTCTGCCTGCCCGTACTTCCCATTCGGACTTCGAATAGTGCAGCGACGTGCGGATGTTTTTGGTCCCCCCTGGAGGGGGGTGCCGCGAAGCGGCGGGGGGTGTATGCCCACGCATGGACTTGGAAGGCCTCTGCTCCGAGAATTGGGTCTGCGTGGAGGGCATACACCCCCCGCCCCGCCTGCGGCGGGACCGCCCCCCTCAAGGGGGGACCTGGAACAGCGGCTTTCGGGTCGTGCGTGGGGTTCCATTTTCGTGGTTCCCGCGTGAGCCTGTGGATCATGATGACGGACTCCGGATTTCCACGCAAACGAATTCTTGACTGGCCCGGGGGAAATGCTTAGGGTATTTGGCGGTGTCGTCCCGCCGCGGTGTCGCGGCGGGGCATGCCTTCGGGCTGTTTTGGGACCAAGAGAGGGAACGGGTCATGCGATTTGCCGGTCTTGCCGTTTTGCTGTGTGTGGGAATCCTGTTTGTGGCGCATCCCGCGTTTGCCGCGCCTGCGGGCGCGGACGAGGCCGGGTTCGTGTCCATGTTCAACGGGAAGGACCTGACGGGCTGGGAAGGCGACCCCAAGCTGTGGTCGGTGAAGGACGGGAATATTGTCGGCCAGACGACGGCGGACAACCCGCTGAAGACGAACACCTTCCTCATTTGGCGCGCGGGCAAGCCGGGTGATTTCGTCCTCCGCCTTTCCTTCCGCATTGAAAACCACAATTCGGGTGTGCAATACCGCAGCCATGAAATCGAGGGCGTTCCCTACGGCATGGGCGGATACCAGGCGGACATTCTCGGCGACGGAAGCCTGACGGGCATCGTCTACGAGGAACGGGGCCGGGGCATCCTGGTGAAAGTGGGCGAGAAGGTCAACATCAAGCCCGACGGCAAGCTGGACGTGGTTGGCAACACGGGCGACGCGGCTAAGCTGACGGCCGGGGTGAAGCTCAAGGACTGGAACGACTACGAGGTCATCGCCGAGGGCAACCACGTCATCCAGAAGATCAACGGCCAGGTCTTCAGCGAATTCACCGACGACCAGGCGGACAAGCGCGCCATGGACGGGCTGATCGGACTGCAACTGCACGCGGGTCCCCCGATGAAGATTGAATTCAAGGACTTGCGCGTCAAGGAAACCAGGGCGGCCAAATAGGCGCGTTTTGTTTTTGACAGGGCGCCGTGCTACAAAGAAGAGTTCTATTTTTCCCGTCTCCGCGGGGAGATCGGGTTGGGACTGGGTTGATTAACCTCATCATTTAAGGAGCGGCCATGGATACCATAAACGAAGCCCATCTGGAACAGGCGGCCAAGGCGGCATTGGAGGCGGGCGGCGGATTGTTCCGGCTGGCGCCGAACTGGGTGCCCCGTTCATTCCTCCAGCCCGGACGGCGGTTGAAGCTGCACCCGGACGACTATTACGCGCTGGGCAAGCACCGCGGCGGCATCGACGAGCGCTGGTTTGCCTCCACGACACCTGCGGACAATGAGGGCGCCCCGCCGGACGAGGGCCTGAGCTACGTTGTGCATGAGGGCAGGCGCTTCACCCTGCGCGACGCCGTGGCGGCGCTGGGCGCGGCGGTGATCGGCGAGGCCATTTGGAACAAATACAGGCGCTGGCCGGTTTACAGCAAGTTCTTCGACAACATGGGACCCATCCCGCACCATCTGCACCAGAGCCAGGAACAGGCGGCGCTTATCGGCCGTGACGGCAAGCCGGAGTGCTATTACTTCCCGCCGCAGTTGAACGCCATCGGCAACAACTTTCCACACACCTACTTCGGCCTGGAACCGGGCACGACACGGGAGGAAGTGCGCCGCTGCATCGAAAACTGGAACACGGGCGACAACGGAATTCTCGATTTGTCCAAGGCCTACCGGCTCAAGCCGGGCACGGGCTGGTGGGTTCCGCCCGCGACACTGCACGCGCCGGGCTCGCTGGTGACCTATGAGCCGCAGTGGGGCAGCGATGTGTTCGGCATGTACCAGTCGCTTGTTGAAGGGCGCGACGTGCCGTGGAGCCTGCTGGTAAAAGACATGCCCGAGGACAAACACCAGGACATCGACTTTATTGTCGATCAAATTGACTGGGAGATGAACGTTGATCCCCACTTCAAGGACCATCATTATCTGGAACCGATCATCGACCCGGCCGCGTCGGGCGACGGTTTCCAGGACAAGTGGGTGACCTACGGCACCAACCAGTTCACCGCAAAGGAACTGACCATTGCGCCGGGCGCGAAGATGACGCTGCGCGACAACGGCGCGTCGGCGGCGGTCTGCATGCAGGGCCGCGGACGGATCGGCGGCCTGCCGCTCGAATGCCCCGCCATGATCCGCTACGGCGAAATGACCGAGGACGAAGTGTTCATCACCGAAAAGGCCGCCCGTGAGGGTGTGGTCATCGAGAACCTGGGCAAGGAATGCCCGCTGGTTCTGCTCCGCTACTTTGGTCCCGATGTGAACCCGCAGGCGCCGGCAGTGGGCGCGCACAAGAAAGGATGACCCGACCATGAAGAGAATCTCCATTGGCACTTGGGCCTATTCAATCGGTCCGTACGCGGACTGCCCGGTTCCTTTTGACGTAATTGTTGAAAAGCTCGCAGCGCTCGGTTTTGACGGGTTGGAACTCGGCGGGTTCGGCATCCACCCGAACCCCGACAACATGCCCACCGCGGAAGACCGGGCCGGGTGCAAACAGTCCGTCGCCGACGCGGGCCTGGCTTTTTCCGGCCTGGCTGCGAATCTCTGGGGCGAGAAGCTGATCAATACCGAAGACACCTCCCACTACATCGAAGAGTTCCGCAAGAACCTCGATTTCTGCGTGGACCTGGGCATCCCCGGCATCCGCGTGGACTGCGTCCAGCCGCCGACCATCTTTGAAGAGGTCGACGAGGCAACGGCGCGCAGGCGCGTGGTGTCCACCTGGCAGCGCTGCGCCGCCGAGGCGGCCGACAAGGGCGTGTATGTGACATGGGAGTTTGAGCCCGGCTTCGCCTTCAACAAGCCGTCCGACATCCTGCGTATTGTGGACGAGGTCAACAACGACAACTTCGGCGTGCAGTTCGACACCTGCCACGCCCACATGGTCGCGGCCGTCGGCGCGCGCCAGCCCGGCGTGAAGGAAACGCTGCCCGGCGGCGCGCTCGAACTGGCCCGGAAACTGCGCGGCAAGATCAACCACCTGCACCTGATCGACTCGGACGGCACGCTGCACGGCGACGAGACGAGCACGCACGCGCCCTTCGGCGACGGCATCCTCGATTTCGACACGCTGATCCCCGAACTGAACAAGGCGGGCGTGCCGCACAACTGGTGGACGATTGACCTGTGCTTCTGGCCCGATGCGTGGGCGGTGACGGAGCACTGCAAGAAGGCAATCGACCTGCTGAACCAAAAGTACGGCTGAGCCGGCAACAGACGCAACAAAGTAGACGCGGCATCTTGCCGCGTTAAGGGAGACAGTAGATGGCCAAGAAGAAACTGAATATCGGCCTTATCGGCTACGGGTTCATGGGGCGCGCCCATTCGAACGCCTACGCGCAGGTGAACAAGTTCTTCGACTTGGGCTATGAGCCCGTGCTGAAGGCGGCCTGCGCCCGCAAAGAGGACAAGCTCAAGCCCTTCGCCGAGAACTGGGGCTGGGAAAGCATGGAAAGCGACTGGCGCAGGCTGATCGCGCGCGACGACATTGACGTGATTGACATCGGTGTGCCGAACAATCTGCACCGGGAAATTGCGGTCGCCGCCGCGCAGGCGGGCAAGATGATCCTCTGCGAGAAGCCGCTCGCCATGAACGCCGCCGAAGGCCTCGAAATGACCGGGGCCGTCGAGAAGGCGGGCGTGGCGAACATGGTCTGGTTCAACTACCGCCGCGTGCCTGCGGTCAGTCTGGCCAAGCGGTTGATCGACGAGGGGCGTCTGGGCCGCATCTTCCATTACCGCGCCAAGTACCTGCAGGACTGGACTATAAACGAGAACGTGCCGCTCGGCGGCCAGACGCTGTGGCGGCTCGACATCGACGCCGCCGGCAGCGGCGTGACGGGCGACCTGCTGGCGCACTCGATTGACACGGCCGTATGGCTGATCGGCGGAGTGGACAAGGTGTCCGCCATGACCGAGACCTTCGTGAAGGAGCGCGAGGTGCAGGGGCAGCCCGGCGTGCGCAAGGCAGTCGGCATTGACGACGCCTGCGCGTTTCTGGCGAAGTTCAAGAACGGCGCGCTGTCCACCTTCGAGTCCACGCGCTACGCGCGCGGCCGCAAGAACCAGAACACCTTCGAGGTGAACGGCGAACACGGGTCGATTGCCTTCGATCTGGAAGACGCGCACCAGCTTCAGTACTTCGACAACCGGCTCGATTCACTGGTGCATGGCTGGCAGACCATTCTGGTCACCGATTCCGAGCATCCCTACATGGACAAGTACTGGGTGCCCGGCTGCACCATCGGCTACGAGCACACCTTCATCAACGCACTGGCGGACTTCATCAAGGGCCTGGACACGGGCGTGCCCGTGCGGCCCAACTTCCGCGACGCATTGGAAACGCAGCGCATATGCGATGCGGTGCTCAAATCAGCCAAGACCGGAGCGTGGGAGAAGGTTGAAGGGTAAAGGACGAAGGCTGAAGCACAAAGTACAAGTACGGCGCGGGAGAGCAGAGCTTTCCCGCGCCTTCGTTCTTACTGGGAGCGCCGGCATCTTTGCCGGCTTTCTTCCGCGAAGGGCGGATTAAGAAGTCCAAATTAAGTATGGCGTCCCCTTAATTCACCCTTTTCGTTGAAATCCAGCCGGCAAGGATGCCGGCGCACCCAGTACGAACATGCGAATCAAGTCGCGGATTAGCGTCGGCCGCGGTACTTTCCGCAACCCAAAGGCGGGCATCGGCAGCAGGATGCCTTCACCCAAGACCTGCGCCGGTTGAGTCTTACAGCGGGCCTGCCCTGCGGTTGGTTGGATTACCGGCGCACATTTGGTAGTCTACTGGCAAGCAAGGGCGAAAGCCTTTATGAGATTAGTCACTGACGGGCAACTCTCCGGAGATTTGCAGGCGTCATTATGCGGTGCTCATACCGGAATCTTTCACTGAGTGTGCGAAATGTGGGCAATAAGAGTTCAAAGGAAATACCAATGAATAGACTTGATGGACCTCAACGGGTGATCCTCGGGATTGGCTGTAGTCTGCTGGCAGTTGCCTCACTCTTCCCAGCGTGGGCTATACAGACATCTCCGGGTACAAACCTAATTTACACAAGAGGTCCTTACGCCTTTCTATTCTCTGGGCCTTCCTCTAACCCGCAAGGTTATGGTACGTACTATAATTGCGGGATAGATACTGTTCGCACGGCTTTCGGTTATTTGATAGTCGTTTTCGCAACGGTGGCAATCATGGTTCTTTATCCAGAGATTGAGGCCATTATAAAACGCCTCCTTTCCAAAGGAAAAGGTTAGACGCGGTGGAGTTCAGTTAAGTCAATGCTACCGGGCGGTCTGCAGTCGACCTTATGGGCATTAGGACAGGGTGAAAGCGCGCAACCTGTAGGTACAGAGAATCTAAATGACCGGTGAAAGTGAGAGATGTTGTTGTTCATTATGCTTCGAGGATTACGCCATTAGGGCGTATTTGAGGGAAGCGGGAAGCAAGGGCGCTTGTAGCTTCTGTAAGTCCATCGAAATTGCTGTTCTGCCCCTGAGACAAGTCGCGGAATTCATCGATGCTGGGCTCACGCGCAAGTACGGGGACGCTGCAGAGCATAATATCCCATGTGATAACAGTGAAGGAGGTTATCAATGGCCCCTGCTTTGTGTCGAGGAAGTCCTTCGTGATCACGAGATGATCTTCGAGGACGCGCCGCAATGTGCGGACCCGCCATTGTCTGAAATACTCTCCCGATGCTCGTCGTTTCATTCGCGTCCCATTGTCGTGAAACATCCTTTTAGCGGACCCGGTGACTATGTTGCACGATGGGAGGAATTCTGCGAGGTAGTCAAACACCAATCTAGGTTTACAGTCTTCATGCGTTATGGAGAGTGCACAAGGGCTTTGTTGGCCGGAGACCCGCCACCACGCATCCACAGGGCTGAAAGCGATGTATTGAGCGATCTATGGCTTCGTATTGATGACACGCTGCCTATCGTGATTCATGAGATTCCAAAGGGGAAGAAGTATTATCGAGCGCGCGCCAACCCGCCAATGCGCGAACTCACTCACGAGGAATTGACAAGCCCCCCCAATGATAGAACGCGCAACAGCAGGATGAGTCCTGTCGGCATTTCGTACTTTTACGGGGCTGAAGATGTGATGACTTGCATTGCAGAAATGAGACCCTATCTTGGCTTAGGAGTCACGATAGCCGAGTTCGAGACGATTGAGCCAATCAACCTTCTGGATCTGGTAGACATCCCCCCGACAGTAAGCATTTTCGACGAGGAGAACTACGCGTTCGATTTAGAAGAGTTCATGAAACCGTTCCTGCAGCATTTCTCACATGATATAGCTCAGCCTGTAGCTCCCGGTGACGAGAGCCTCGAATATGTTCCAACGCAAGTCTTTTGCGAGTTTATCAAGAACAACTATTGGAAGCACCGTGTACATGGAATTCGTTACAGGAGTGCTTTGAAACAGGATGGTGTCGCGATAGTCCTGTTTCGAGGCCCTGAGATTTCGCTTGGGCCAGAACCTTGGCTTGCATATCGAAAACAGTGTCATGAAAGAATAACCGGCATAACATACGAAGCACATACCGGTCATACAGAGCCGTAAGTCTTCCAGCGCATCCCTGCTTAAGCAACGGATAATTGAATCTTAACTCAAACGCCCGTTTCATGATTCAATGGTTGGGGTTAAAATTCCTCCACTACCAGTTGTAATGCAGGAATGTGCTGAATTCTATGAGCGTCTATTCCTTGCGTTCAGGAGTGAACGTCGGGGTAATTCAAGGGATGCCATGTTCAATTCCATTCACCTGATGAATTGAATGATGTAGTTCAGATAGCCTTGTCTGCCCCCTTGTTTGTTCCAGAGACCGGCGGATTTGATGAGGCGCCTGAGGCAGCGGATCATGTCATCCCGCGCTATCGTCGTCTTGGGTGGGCTCTTTTCAGTGTTACCGGGCGTTGCGCGGCCCAGCCGCCATTCGCATATTTCCCGCACCCGCTCGTGGAGCGTCTGTTCCAACGGCGAGAAGCGGGCGTTGCGCGGGTTTCGTCCCGCTTTTTCCGCGTCGTAATTCTCGAGCACGGCATCGAGCACGCGCATGACGTCGTAGTCGGAAAGATCGCGGAATTCCCTGTAGACGCTTATGATCGCAAATTCGATGTTCTGCAACACGTCCGGATAGGTGTCTTCAATTGGGCTCATGTCGTGCCTCCGGTCCGTTTTTCTTGCGCCACAATCCAGCGTTATGGGCCTTTTTACCATTTTTCGGGAAAGGACGCAAACTAACCCAAGGTGCGGGAAGGCGTGGCTTTCCCGCGCCGCTTCTTACTGGGAGCGCCGGCGTCCCCGCCGGCTCGGTTTGAACGAGAAGACAGCCGGCGGGGACGCCGGCGCTCACAGCATGAACTTCGTGCTTCCCATTTCCACAGCCATTCTGCCTGGTGTATGATCCATTCGGTCCCAGACAACAGGAAAGCGATTCAACCCATGATGAAACCCGTACACCGTTTATTCCTGGCAATGGTCATGGCCACCATGACACTTGCCGCGACCAACGTCTTTGCCGCGACGGCGCTGGACAAGGCGCTGGCGCAGTTTAAGGCCAACCCGCCCATCTGCGCCGACTCCTTCGACTTCGTTGTCATCGGCGACAACCAGAACTATGTGCCGACGGATCAGCCGGAGTGCTACAAACAGATGCTGCGGGAGTTCAACATCCTGGAGCCGTCGTTTGTGATCGATGTGGGCGACCTTATCCTGGGCGGTTCGTCGGACAGCCTGCCGCCGCAGTGGGAAGCCTTCGAGCGGATCACGGGCGTGCTCAAGGTGCCCTTTCTGCCCGTGGTGGGCAACCATGACGTCAGCGATGCGGCGTCGGAAAAGCTGTGGATGCAGCACATGGGCCCGACGCGCTATACCGTTCGTTACGGCAACAGCCTGTTTATCGCACTCGACAGCGAGGAGGTGGACGCGCTGGAGCGCATCCCGGACCCGCAGGTGGAGTGGCTGAAGGACCAACTGAAAGCGGCCGGAGATGCGAAGAATATCTTTCTGTTCCTGCATCAACCGCTGTTCTCCGACACGGACGAGTTGGGCAAGCCCAAGGAGTGGGAACCGCATTGGGACAATGTGGCGGCGGCGATCAAGGGATACCCGGTGCGGGCCGTCTTTGCGGGGCATGTCCATGTGTACCGCGACTGCGGCGTGCGCGACGGCGTGCATTACGTGATCACCGGCGGTGCCGGTGTGGGCAGCGGCGGTGCGACGGAGGAGGAGGGCAATTTCAATCACTACCTGCTGGTGCGCGTGCGGAATGACAAGGTGGGCTGGTCCGTCATCCGGCAGGGCAACGTGCTGCCCGAGGATGTCGTGACCGGCAAGCGGATGGCCGAGATGTACGTCGTGCGCCATGACCTGGTCTCCTGCCAGGAAGTGGATGTGCCCTATGGCGCGCCGTTGGACCGGGATGTGACCGTGACCGTCCAGAACCCCAACGACAAGTCTTTCGACGGCAAGCTTTCCTGGGAGACGGTGCCGGGCTGGACGGTGACGCCGCCGGAAGCGGCCTACACCGCACCGGCGCAGGGCCGCGTTCCGGTGTCGTTCCGCATTGTCGCCAAGGACCCTGCCGTGGTTCGCTATCCCGTGCCCCGCTATAACACGGTGTACGGCATCGCCGAATACGGCCCGCCGGTTACGGTGTCAGTTGACTTGCCGCTGACGCCCACGATGGACGTGGTGCGCGTGCCGGCCAACATCAAGATCGATGCCGATCTTTCCGAGTGGGCCAACGCCAAGTGGGCGCCGCTGCCCTATCCCTCGGAGGGTTTTGACGCTTCCAAGACAGACGACCTGTCGAGCCGCATGTCGCTCATGTGGGATGAGCAGTACCTCTACTTCGCCACGGAAACGACCGACAACGAGCACGTGCAGCCCTATGCGGGCGACACGGTGTGGGCGGCGGACAATATCGAGTTCTTCATCGACGACTGGCATTGGGGGTTCACGCTGACGAAGAACGGTCCCGAGACCTTTCTCTACGAGGGGGTGGACGAGTCGGCCGAAACGGTGAACACCGATGTGAAACTGGCGGTGAAGCGCGGGGGAACCACGACCCGCTACGAGGCGGCGATTCCCGGGCGGCTGATGCGTCCGGCACTGATGAAGGCCGGCACGGAGTGCCGCGTGTGCATGATCATGAACGATCTGGACAACACGGGCGAGCGCCACTGGCTGGAACTGATGCCCGGCGCGGGACTGGACAACGCCCGGGTGCGCAAGATTCGCGTGACGCTGAAGTAACCCAGGCTGCGGGTCCGAAGCGCAGCAGGGCGCATTTCCCGTCCGGAGTTGCGGCACGCCCCGCCCCCGCTTCTTTCCGGAGACTGTGCGCGTGCGGAACACGCGGAACCGCACGAAAACGAAAAGGCCCTGTCGTAATCCGGACGCAGTGCCGTTCCGACGACGGCGGGAGAACCGAATCGCACTGGTCCGGCCGCCGGACAGAAAGAGCCGCCACCCGCCGGGACCGGGAAGGCAAAGTGGTGTCAGAAGCAACCACCCATGCTCCAAATTCCCTACTGCGGTTCCACGTCGGGAACCTTCACTATGCGGAATCCGTAATCGTACCAGACGCCCGTGGCATCCATGACGGCACGGAATGCCGAACGGCACCCGTCCCCGTTGTAGTAACTGCCGCCGCGGGCCACTCGGCTGGTCGCGCCGGCATCTTCCCATGCGCTGCCGTCCGCGGGAGCGCCGTTGTAATTCGGATGGCCCGAATCCTGCACCCATTCCCAGACGTTGCCGTACATATCGTAAATGCCCCATGCATTGGGTTTCCTGGTGCCCACGTCGTGGGTGTCACCGCCGCTGTTGGCGTCATGCCAGGCATATTTGTCCAAATCGGACGCCGAGAATTGGGCGCCCCAAATGTACGGCGTGATCGTGGCCGCGCGGCAGGCGTATTCCCATTCGGCCTCCGAGGGCAGCCGGAAAGTCACGCCCGGACGCGCCGTGTTGAGGGCGTTGACGAAGTCCTGCGTGTCGTTCCATGAGACTTGTCCCACCGGCCGGTTGTCCAATCGTGAAGGATGGCAGCCGCTGTAATGCGGCAGGTCGTTGTCCATGACGGCAAGCCATTGGGCCTCGGTGACCTCGTATTTCGAAATCCAAAATCCGTGCGCAAAGGTGACCTCGTGCTGCGGATTCTCGTTGGAATACCCCGTCGGGTCGCCGGGGGCGCTCCCCATCAGGAAGGAGCCGGGCGGACACCAGATGAACTCAATACCGTCGATGACCTTGTCGCGGTCGTCGCAGCCGGGGACTCCCAGCAGCACACTTGCCGCAACCGCCATCACCGTGAACATGGATGCATGTTTCATATCCCGTTTCCTCTCTGGTACGGTGGTTGCTGTTGACTGACTAATCCTCGTACTCAGCT
>CAZOMH010000090.1:0-10945 GCA_964580415.1 uncultured Nitrospirales bacterium | reverse complement strand
CGGCTCCTCGTTGAACGGCCACAGCTCCTCAAGCGACCCGCCGCCGCGTCCGACGATCATCGCATCCCCGCCCCGGCGGTCAAGGAATTCGATGCCGGCGGCGATTTCTCTCGCGGCCCCGTCTCCCTGAACCCGGGCCGGGTAGAGAATCACATGCACATTGGCGAAACGGCGGCGGATGACATGCAGAATGTCACGGATGGCCGCGCCCGTGGGCGAGGTGACCACGCCGATGCGGCGCGGCAGCAGCGGCAGCGGCTTCTTGTGGATGTCATCAAAGAGCCCTTCGGCCTGCAGCTTTGCCTTGAGCCGCTCAAAGGCCAACTGGAGCGCGCCCATGCCTTTCGGCTGCATGTCATCCAGCACGATTTGCAGGTCGCCCCGCTTTTCATACAGCGTCACCAGTCCGTGCGCGAGCACCTCAAGGCCGTCGCCCGGCGCAAACTTAATCTTGTTCAGCGCGCCGCGAAACATGACCGCGCTTACCTGTCCGCTCTCGTCCTTGAGCGTGAAATAGGCGTGTCCGTTGCCCGAAACGCGCCAGTTGGAGATTTCGCCGGAAATCCACACCTCGCCCACGCCGCGTTCAAGGTGTGCCTTGATCTTGCGAATCAATTGGGCGATGGTGAGAATCTGGTCGGGCTGTGCTGACATGCGGCGCATTGTAGCCCATGAATGCAGGCCGGGGCCAATACGGTGAACCAGGATGTCCCCATTCAGGCCTGGGCGCCTTTTCAGTTTTCCGGAGTGCCGTGGTGGTCGCAGTCGCAACCGTCTTCACAGTCGCAGTCATCGCTGCACGCTTCGTCGTGCTCGCAGCCGCAGCCGCAACCGTCCTCATCGTCCTCGTCGAAGGTCGGGTCGTTTTCGGCGGCATCTTTGATATAGCGCATCAGCGCTTCCGGGTCGGGCGGCAGAATGTCGATCAGGGCCACATCCACAAGCAGGTCCTCGCCGGCCAGCGGATGGTTGGCATCGACCACGATGCGTTCGCCGTCCACGGCCACCACGGTGAGCATCATTTCGCCCTGTTGCGGATTGCCCATGTGGAAGGTTTGGCCGACTTCCGGGGTGATATCTTCGGGAAAGAGCCCGCGCCCAATCTCCTGCACCAGATCGTCGATGCGCGGTCCGAAGGCTTCCGCGGAGGGCACAGTCACCGACCGTTTCTCGCCGGGTTCCATGCCAATCACGGTGTTTTCGATGCCGGCAAGATAACGTCCGACACCCAGAATGACCTCAAGCGGCTCGTCGTCGGGGGACAGGTCGATGATGTCGCCGCTGTTGAGACTCACACGGTAATGAATCGAGACGCGGTCGCCGGATACGGCCTTGGCCATGGGAAGAATTCCTTTCACTGCCGCGGCCGGCCGCGGTGGATGGGGCAATTTAGAATTGTGAATTGCGGATTGGGAATTACAAATCACGCCGCCGCGGGGCAGGCGGTTTGGCAAGACGATAGCGCAAGGAGTATGCAAAACCGGGGGATAGTAGCACAAAAGCAGGGGGCATTTCGTCTTGTTTTCGGGGCGGACGCGCAAAAGAGGCTTGTTCGCCGTCAGCGGGCCGTCCCGGGCTATCTGAACACAATCGTGCGCCGTCGGTAGACCATGATGCGGTCATCCGCATGGGCGCGCACCGCGGTGGAGAGCACCTTGCGCTCCACGTCGCGTCCGATAGCAACAAGATTCTCCGGACTGTGGGCGTGGCTCACGCGGATGGTCTCCTGCTCAATGATGGGGCCCATGTCGAGATCGGCGGTGGCGTAATGGCTCGTGGCGCCGATGAGTTTCACGCCGTGTTCGTAGGCCTGGTGGTAGGGTTTGGCGCCCTTGAAAGCCGGCAGAAACCCGTGGTGTACGTTGATGATGCGGTGGGTGTAGGCGTTGACGAAGTCCGGCGTGAGAATCTGCATGTAGCGGGCAAGCACCACAAAGTCCACATGGTGCGCGTGGAACAGGTCGAGCACACGGGCTTCCGCCCCGGCGCGGGTATCGGGGGTTACGGGCACGCACACGAAGGGAATGCGAAAATTGTCGGCCACATGCTCAAGGTCGTTGTGGTTGCCGACAATCAGCGCGGTGTCCGCGTTGATTTCGCCGTACTGGTGCCGCAGCAGCAGATCGTAAAGGCAGTGGTCGTATTTCGACACCATAATGGCCATGCGCTTGCGCTCGTCGGAAAAGCTGAGCCGCGTTTCCATGCCGAAGCGCGCCGCCAGTTCTGCGATTCCCTCGCGAATTTCGCGCTTTGTGTGCAAAATGCCGCGGCAGTCAAAAAAGACCCGCATGAAGAAGCGGTCGTCAATGGTCTCGGAATGCTGTTGTGCGTCAATGATATTGCCGCCGAGTTCATAGATGAAGCGGCTGACATGAAAAACGATTCCCTTCACATCGGCGCAATGCAGCGTGAGTGTGGCTGTTTCCAGGCTCATGGCTTGTGAATTCCTTGCTGTGGTATCCGTGGAAACCATAGCGCCCGGCGCATGGTCTGATCAACCGCAAGGACGGGAAGGGGACGGGAAACGGAAGTGGCCGGACAGACAAGGGAGTGTTTTACATGAAAACAGAACCGTTCCGTCGTGGATTCACGCTTATCGAACTGCTGGTGGTCATAGGGATTATCGGCATACTCGCAGCCATCCTTCTTCCCGCATTGGCGCGGGCGCGCGAGGCCGCGCGCCGTTCCAGCTGCCAGAACAACCTCAAACAGATGGGTCTGGTGTTCAAGATGTACTCGGGCGAAAACGGCGGCCAGAAGTTTCCGCCCAAATCGCTGCGGGTGATCAACCTGCTGTTCTCCATGCGGTCCACCTATCCCGAATACCTGAATGATCCGAAACTTATCTTCTGTCCGTCCGATCCCGAGGCCGTCGACCGGCTGCTGAAACCGGGCGGCGATTTTGCCGACGCTTCGGGCAAACTTTTGACCGACCGGATGGACGGGGACCCGCGGGGGGGCAACTACAATCCTGCCATGAAGATTCTTCCGGCGGACCGTTCCTATGCGTATCTGGGCTGGGTGGTGCCGGAAAACTCATGGCTTATTCCGGTGGCCTACGGGGAGGGATTCTTCCTGGGCGAATACTACAACCGTGTGGTGCAGCCGTGGGAGAACGCAGACTACAACGGTGTCGAAAGACTGAACGACGAGGATTTTGAATACTTGCACGGGGGAAACGGGCGCATCGCCCCCAACACAAAGCTGACGTTGTACCGGCTGCGCGAGGGGATCGAGCGTTTCTTCATCACCGACATCAACAACGCCTCCGCCTCGCAGAAGTCGCAGTCGCAGATCGCCGTGATGTGGGACAAACTGGGCACGCGGGTGGATTCGTTCAACCACGTGCCGGGCGGCTGCAATGTGGCCTACATGGACGGCCACGTTGAGTTCGTGAAGTGGGCACCCCGTCCCGGAGCGTCCGCGGATGCGTTGGGCACAGAGAGTGAAACTTTCCCCGTGTCGCTTGCATGGGGCCTGCTCTCGGAGCTGGCCGCCGACGCCCAGAACGAACTGTAAACAAACCGGAAACCGGGGCATGACGCGCAGGGCCATGCCCCGGTTCTGTTTTGGCCGCCATGGGCGGCTGCCGTTTCAGCCCCGCGCGTCGATGGTGTCCCACGGGGCGCTGTCTTTCGGCGCATAATGTTCAAGCTCGATGGAGCGCGCAATAATGGCGCGCATTTCCGCCAGCGACTCCACCGCGCCCACGGCCATGGCCTGCACGCCGATGTTGCCAAGCGCGGTCGCCTCGACCGGGCCGGTCACCACCGGGATGCCGCAGGCGTCCGCCGTCATTTGGCAGAGCAGCTTGTTCTGCGTGCCGCCGCCGATAATGTGCAGCACTTCCGTCGTTCTGCCCAGCAGTCCGTCGATCATGCGCAGCGTGCGCCGGTATTTGAGCGCCAGGCTTTCCAGCGCGCAGCGGATGATCGCGCCGCGCGTTTCGGGCACGGGCAGGCCGGCTTCGCGGCACATGGTCTGGAGCAGTTCCACCATGTTCTCCGGCGCGATGAGGCGCGGGTCGTCTATGTTCGGAAGCACCGACACGAAAGGCGCGCTGGCCGCGGCCTCGGCCGTGATGGTCGCATAGTCCACCTTCTCGCCCGACCGCTCCCACACGCGCCGGCATTCCTGCACCAGCCACAGGCCGAAGATGTTTTTCAGGAAACGGATCTTTCCGCCCACACCGCCTTCGTTGGTAAAGTCCAGCGCAAGGCTCTCCGGCGTGACGAAGGGTTCGTCCAACTCCGCGCCCAGCAGCGACCATGTGCCGCTGGACAGGTAGGCCCAGTTCGGGCTGTCCGGCGCCACGGGCACCGCCGCAACGGCGGATCCCGTGTCGTGCGACGCCGTGGCGATGACCGGCACGCCTTTGGCGACGCCGGTGGCGGCGGCGAGGTCGTCCAGCAGCGGGCCCAGCACGGTGCCGGGCATGACCGGGTCGGAAAGCAGGTTCCGGGGCAGGCCGAGTTTTGCGATGAGGTCCTCGTTCCATGTCCGCTTCCAGGGGTCGAGCAACTGCGTTGTGGAGGCGTTCGTGTATTCCAGCGCCTTCTTGCCGCTCAGCAGATAGGCGAACAGATCGCCCATCATCAGCAGCCCGTCGGCGGCTTCAAGCACCGGCGAGTTGGCCTTCTTCAGGCTCAGCAATTGGTACAGCGTGTTGAACGGCAGAAACTGGATGCCCGTGGCCGCATAGATGCCGGCGCGCGGCACAATGCCGAACGCATAGTCCTGCATGCCCTCGTTGCGTTTGTCGCGGTAGTGAACCGGATTGCCCAGCGGCGCGCCGTCGCGCGCGATAAGGCCGAAATCGACGCCCCATGTGTCCACGGCGATGCCGTCGAGTTCGGGACCATACTGCCGGGCGCACAGCGCCAGGCCCTGCACCATTTCCTCATAGATGCGCGCCAGGTCCCACTGGCGCGTGCCCAGCATGACCAAACCCTCGGTGCGGAACCGGTGTACCACCTCCAGCTTTATAACGCCGCCGGCCAGCGTGCCCAGCACGGCCCGTCCGCTTTCCGCACCAAGATCAAACGCCAGAAACCTTCCAGTCTTTTTCATGTTGCATCGCTCCTGCGTAAGGTAGGGGTTCCCTGCACTCTGAACTTCCCCAAGAAGGTAGTACAGCGGGGCGGCGCAAAACAAACCGCTGCCGGGCGGCTGCCGCCGGCTTCAGCCAAAGGCCCGGAGCCGCAGACCGAAATGCCGCCCTGAAATCGGCGGCGGCGCCCGGACCCGCGGCCGCCCAGTGTTCTTTTTGAAAACGGGCGGGGAACCCGCTACACTGGCCAATATCGGCTTTGGGCCGTGTTGGCAAGGATTCGGTCAAGGAAGGTAGCAAGCCATGAAGACGTCCGTGCGCGTGCAGTTGATGGTCATGATGTTCATCCAGTTTTTCGTCTGGGCCACCTGGTATGTGGCGATGGGCGTCTATTTGCCCAAGATCGGGTTCACCAACTCGCAAATCGGGCTGGCCTACAGCAGTACGGGCTGGGCGGCCATCGTCACGCCGTTCTTCATGGGCATGATCGCCGACCGGTTCTTCCCGGCGCAGTACGTGCTTTCCGCGCTGAATCTGGCGGGCGCCGCGCTGCTCTGGCTCGTCGCGGGCACCACAACGCCCGGCCTGTTTCTGGTCTGGCTGCTCGCGTACACAATGTGTTTCATGCCGACGCTTTCGCTGACCAGCGCAATCGCCTTCAACCAGATGGACAGTCCGCAGAAGCAGTTTCCCGCCATCCGTGTCATGGGCACCGTGGCCTGGATCGCGGCCGGCTTCGTGGTCAGTTGGATTTATCTGGACGGCAAGACGGGCGGGTTGCGCCTGGCCTTCACTGAAGCAGGCAAGACCGGCCTGCAAAGCATTGTGGAGACGGCATGGGTGTTCAAGCTTGGCGCCGTGTGCTCGCTGATCATGGGCTTGTACGCGCTGACACTCCCAAGCACACCGCCCAAGCTTGCGGGAAAAAAGGTGCTGGTGCGGGATGTGCTGGGACTGGACGCGCTGGCCCTGCTGAAGGACCGTTCCTTTTTCGTCTTCTTCGTCAGTTCGCTGCTGGTTTGCATCCCGCTTTCGTTCTACTACGGCTTTGCGGCCTCTTATCTGGTCGGCGGCGGTGTGAAGAACATCACGGCGGTCATGTCGCTGGGCCAGGCCTCGGAATTCTTCTTCATGCTCGTCATCCCGTTCTTCTTCGCGCGCCTTGGCGTGAAGAAGATGCTGCTGGTGGGCATGGGAACATGGGTGGTCCGCTATATGTGCTTTGGCATGGGCAACGGGCAGGGGCTCATCGCGCTCTGGTACCTGGGTGTGCTGCTGCACGGCGTGTGCTACGACTTCTTCTTTGTCACGGGCCAGATATACACCGACATGCGCGCGCCCAAGGAACTGCAGGCGAGCGCGCAGGGACTCTTTGCGCTGGCCACCTGGGGTGTCGGTATGACCATCGGCACCATGGTTTCGGGCCGCGTGGCGGATTTCTTCAGCAAGCCCGGCGCCACGCCCGACGCGGCCAAGGTGATGGACTGGTTTGGCATCTGGATGACACCGGCCGCGCTGGCGTTCGTCGTGTTCCTGATCTTCCTGTTCTTCTTCTCGGAGAAGGGGCTGGAGAAGAAGGCGGACACAGAAGCCTGAGCCGGAGCAGGTCCCGAAGGGGCCAATGTGAAGCCGGAAGTTCCCTTCGGTCACCTCCGGCTTCTATTCAAATTCATCCCCTTTGGGGATGTGGAGGCACCCCGTCACGCACACAATGTTCCGGAGGATTGCGGTGCCAGACCCGCATGATGAACGTGAAGGCACCTTGTTGATCGGTCCGGTTTAGAGTCCCGAGCTGCCCTTGAGCATGTAGGCCACGCGCTGGCCCATCGTCATGGCCGCCTTGCGCAGGTCCACCTCGTTCAAAATGGCCCCCTTCAAATGGGCGTTCCGGAAGACGGTCATGTTCACCGAGGCGGCCGTCAGGTTGGTGCCCTCCAGCGTGGCGCCGAAGAAATTCGCCATGTCCAGGGTGGTTTCCACCAGCGACGCGCCCGTGAGGTCCGCGCCGGAAAGATTGGCCTCGGTGAGATCGGACTCGTAGAGATTGGCATAGCGCAGATTGACCGAGTGCAGGTCCACACCGCGCAGACAGACATGGTTTAGGGTGGACTCCTGAAGGCAGGCATCCTCCAGCAGGGCACCGTTCAAGTCGGCGCGGCTCAGATCGGCCCCGCGCAGGTTGCAGCGGCGCAGGTCGGCCCCCGCCAGCTTGGCACCGAAGAAATTGGCATGTTCCAGGTTTACACCGGCGAAATTAACGTTTAAGAGGGTGGCATTGGCGAAATTGGTGTGGGCCAGATCGGCCTCGCTCAAATCACGGCCGGTCAGGTTGGCACCGCTCAAATCCGGCTTGGACCCGGGCGTTGCGGCGCGCCACTTGTTCCACACCTCCACCCCCTCCATGATTAGATTCACATGTTGTGAATAGGCCATCGTATCACTCCTGCCATTTGCACTGCACCTCTTGCCGGATACCTGGGAGACTTGTGCGCAAACTGCTGCTATTGACCCGCATGACAATTGTACCACCCTTTGCTGCAGGCTGCTTGAGCCTGCAAACAAGGACGTGTACAGTATTTGCGCATGGTCCGGTTGTGAATGATGAGACGCCCCAAAGCCGCCAAAGGTTACAGCAGACAGGGAAATTGTTTTCCAAACCGGGGGGGCTTGCGGTGCAAACAGGGGTATGCCAGTCTCTTAAGTTCCCGTTGGCGGGGGCTTTGGAGGGGTGGAAACCCGAAGAGGCGGAATAATATCGTCCGGCGAGGAGAATCCCGGACCGCAACCACGGGAGCAGTTCAGATGAAGCCGAAAATGTTGTTCATAATTGGCGCGCCGCGGTCGGGGACCACCATGCTGGAGCGCATGCTCTCGGCCCACTCCATGGTGCAGGGCGGGCCCGAACCGCATCTGCTCACGCCGTTGGCCCACTTGGGCGTGTGGGCCAAGGTGGACAAAGCCCCCTATGACCATATTCTGGCGGCCCAGGCGCAGAAAGGGTTTGTGGCCCAGTTGCCCCGGCGCGAGGCGGACTATTGGGACGCCTGCCGGGCCTATTGCGATACCCTATACGGGCGCTATATGGAAGCCTGCGGCGGCGGGCGGGAGATTTGCCTGGACAAAACCCCTGCCTACGCGTTAATTCTGCCGTTTATGCAGAAGGTGTTTCCGGACGGGAAGTTCGTGGTGCTTACCCGCCATCCCATCGCCATGTTTTCCTCCTTCGCCAATTCCTTCTTTGACGGCGACTACCGTGCGGCGAACGAGCACAACCCGCTTATCAACCGTTACGTGCCCGCGCTGGCGGCTTTCCTGCGCCAGACCGGCACCCCCTGTGTTCATGTGCGCTATGAGGACCTCGTCAAGGACCCCGAAACGCATTTCCAGCGGATTTGTGAATATATAGGCATTCCCTATGAGGCGGAGGCCATCGACTACGGCAAGGCGGACGGCGAAGGCGCGGCGAAAGTGAAGGGCCTGGGCGATCCCATCGGCGTGGCCCGGCACAGCCGTCCCACAACGGCGTCGGTGAAGAAGTGGGTGGCCGAATTGGCCACCGACGCGGAGAAACGCAGGCTCATGGAGCAGGCGCTGGCGGCGGTGGACCCGGCCGACCTGGAAACAATTGGTTATCCGCCCGCCAAGATGTGGAAGCCGCTTGAGGAGGCGGGGGAGGGGGTGGCCGCACCCAGGCCGCCCAAATTGGACCGTTACCGGATTGAACGGCGGCTCATCGTCCGCCTCCGCTCGGCGGCGCGCAGGAACGGCGTGTTCAGGCGTCTGCTGGAGAAAGGACGGCTGGCCTGCGATGTGCTGCTGCGCGAATAGTCGTCCCGGGATTTGCATATCCCCCCGTGCCGTGCGATGATTCGAAGGCGGATGCCAGACGTTCTTTGTGCGGGCGAGTGTGAAAGGAATAATGAAGTTGGCGGAGAACAGGACAAACCGATCCCCGGTCACGGCGGAAGCCCCTGTTCTTTCGATCATTGTGCCCGCATACCGCGAGGCGGAAAATCTGCCCGAACTGCTGGACCGTTTGGGCAAGGTGCGCGCAAACGGCATCGACCTCGAAGTGCTGATCATGGACGACAACAGTCGGGACGGGTCTGAAGAGGCCGTGGCCGCGCTGGGGCTGCCCTGGGTGCGCTTCGTGGTGCGCACGGAGAACCGCGGCCTCAGTCCCGCAGTGATCGACGGGTTCAAACTGGCCGCGGGCGCCACGATCCTGGTGATGGACGCCGACCTGAGCCATCCGCCCGAGAAAATCCCCGAAATGCTTGCCGCGCTTGACGGTGGGGCCGATTTGGTCATTGGTTCGCGTTACGTGCCCGGCGCCTCGACCGCGGAAGACTGGGGGTTGTTCCGTTGGATCAACAGCCGCATTGCCACGCTGCTTTCGCGCCCGTTCACCCGCGTCAGCGACCCCATGAGCGGTTTCTTCGCGTTCCGCCGCGCCCTGCTCGGCACAGCCGCCCCCTTCAACGCTGTGGGCTACAAGATCGGCCTCGAGGTCATCGTAAAGGGGCGCTGCGGCCGCTGTGCCGAGGTGCCCATCCACTTCGACCAGCGTCACCGCGGCGAAAGCAAACTGTCGCTGCGCGAGCAGTTGCTCTACCTGCGCCACCTGCGCCGCCTGGCCATGTTCAAATTTGGCCACTGGGTGCATTTTTCCCAGTTCGCCGTCGTGGGTTTCCTGGGCGCCTTAGTCAACCTCGCCGTGCTCACCCTGCTCGACGAGTTCGGAATGCCCCTAAAAATCAGCGCCGCCGCGGCCATCTTCATTGCCATGGTATTCAACTTTTTCCTGAACCGGCGATTCACCTTCAGCGACGCGCAGCCGGGGCATGTCTGGAAGCAACTGGTGGCCTTTATTGCCGCCTGTTCCCTGGGTGCCGGGGTAAACTACGCCGTGGTCCTGTCGATGGCGTGGATGTGGCCGCTGTTCGGCGAGCATCCCCAGTTTGCCGCCGTGCTCGGCATCCTCGCCGGGCTCACGTTTAACTACATGGCCAGCAGGCACCTGGTATTCAAGAAGTAGACGGATAATGTGGGACAGCCGCCCTCGGCTGTCATTCTGCGGCAAATGCCCAAGGGGCGACAGCCGGGGGCGGCTGTCCCACATCCTTCAAACAAACGTAAAACAGGCACAGCCGCACAGCTCCCTGCTACAATAGACAGCCAATCGAAGGAGTCCTGACATGCCGATTCGCCTTGCCGTGCTGCTGTCCGGAAGCGGCACCACACTGCAAAATATCATCGACCGCATCGACCGCGGCGAACTGGACGCGACTGTTGCGGGCGTTGTCTCGTCCCGTGCGGGCGTGTTCGGCCTCGAAAGGGCAAAGAAACACGGCATTCCCGCCGCCGAGGTGCTTCGCAGGGGATTTCCCAACCATGAGGCGTTTAATACCGCGCTATGGACCGAAATCCGGGCGCTTTCGTCCGACCTCGTCGTGCTGGCGGGATTCATGTCGCTCATAGACGTGCCCCCCGACTATCAGAACCGTATTATCAACGTGCATCCCGCGCTCATTCCCGCCTTCTGCGGTCACGGCATGTACGGCCATCACGTGCATGAGGCCGTGATCAATTACGGCGCGAAAATCAGCGGGGCCACGGTGCATTTCGTGGACACCGAGTACGATCACGGCCCCATAATCCTCCAGGGGGCGGTGCCCGTGCTCGACAACGACACGCCGGACACGCTGGCGGAGCGCGTGCAGGCGCTCGAGCGCGAACTGTACCCGCAGGCGATTCAGTTGTTTGCTGAGGGACGGCTGCGCGTCGCGGGGCGGCGCGTGTTCATACACTGAAACGGGACCGAGTCTCTTCGGCGACGACTCGGAGTAGAAAGAGGACTCGGGCATGTGGGACAGCCGCCCTCGGCTGTCGATG
>CAZOMH010000089.1:10359-10965 GCA_964580415.1 uncultured Nitrospirales bacterium | reverse complement strand
CCCATATTCATGGTTTTCGGGTGAACCAAGGGTTCATGATGACTGACTCCTGACCCCTGAATTCTTGACATGGTCAGCGCAGCAGCAGGGACAGACCCAGTCCGGCGGCAACGCACAGCAGGCCGAAAACCGTCCAGCCCACCACGCGGCCGACAGTGATGTTCTTTTCCCGCAGGCGTTCCTTGAACCGAAGCCAAGCCAGCCGCCGGGGATTGGGGCTTACCACGGCCACGATCACCGTGATGTTGTCCTTGCCGCCCCCGGCCAGCGCCAAATCGACGAGTCGCGAGGCCATTTCCCTGGCGGTGACGGGACTGCCCAGCACTTCGGCGATTTCCGAGTCGCGCGCCATGTTCACCAGCCCGTCGGTACACAGCAGGAGCACGTCGCCCGGCGAAAGGGGCCACCGGTAGGTGTCCACTTCCATTTCCGGGTGGGTGCCGATGCTCCGCGTGACAAGGTTCTTGCGCTTGTCCTTTTCCGCCTCTTCGCGGGTCATTGCGCCCAGCTTGACCTGTTCATCCACCCAGGAATGGTCTTCCGTGCGGGTGAGGATGACCCCGTCGCGCACGTGGTATGCGCGTGAATCGCCCACATTGCCGAGCC
>CAZOMH010000089.1:0-10349 GCA_964580415.1 uncultured Nitrospirales bacterium | reverse complement strand
GGCCGGGGCGAACACCAGATAGGTGGCGACGCCGACGATGACCACCGGCACGACCATCGGCGAAATCAGGATCGAGGTCAGCAGCGCCTTGCCGGGGAAGTCGATGCGCGTGAGCCCGACGGCGGCCGGCGTGCCGAGCAGCATGGCCAGCAGGGTTGTTCCCATGGGGCGGCCGCTCCGCACGAGATCGCAGTTGGTCTGGTAAATGCTCGCGTTGGCGCGGGCCATCGCGGCGCGTATCTGCGGCAGGAAACCCAGATTGGCCGCATCCAGCACCACGTCCACATTGGGCGAGTCGGGCTCCGGCGGTTCCTCTTTGACCAGGTCCCGGAGGATGGATACGGCCAGTTTCGACGCAATATCGCCGCCCGTATGGCCGCCCAATCCGTCGGCGACCATCAGCAAAGCCCCCTGCTTGAATAGGTTCAGGCCGGGATAATCCTCGCCGAAGATGCCGAAGCTGTCCTCGTTCTTCTCTTTCCTTCGGCCGATATGGGTGAGACCGGCCACATCCAACTGCATGGGCTATATTCCTTTACCGGCACAGAGAATAGCAAACCGCGCCGCCAAGCGGCAAGGACCGCATTTCTTTCAGGCAAGCGGTGCGGTTCCTCCCCGTTGCCCCTTGACAACTACTGTGGTTGCAGTATAAACTACGGTAAACACAGTAGGAGGCGCGGACAATGAAGCCAAGGCAACCGTCCAAGTTGGAAATGGCGATCCTGAGCCGGTTGTGGGAACAGGGCGGCATGACCGTGCGCGAGGTGCTGGAGACGCTGCCCGACGGCAAGCAGCGCGCCTACACCTCCGTGCTGTCCATCCTGCAGGCGATGGAGCGCAAGCGTCTTGTGCGCCATGAAAACCGCGGCAACGCGCATGTGTACCACGCGGTGGCGGCCCAGGGCGCGACCCTCGGCAGTGCGCTGCGCGATCTCGTGCGCGACGTCTTTGGTGGCTCACCCTCTGCCGCAGTGCAGCATTTACTCCAGGAGGGCGACGTGTCCGGTGAGGAACTGGAGGAAGTGGAACATCTCATTGCCGAACTGCGCCGGAAGCGCGGCGGGGGAGGGGAGCGATGATTGTGCACCTGCTGGCCGCAATTCCGGGGCATCTGGATCATCTTGAGGCGGTGCTTCTTCACAGCCTCTGGCAGGGATTTCTTTTCTGCCTTGTTGTGTTCATGGCGCTGCGACGCACCCCCGTCACCCGGCCCAACCTGCGCTACGGTGTCGCCGTGTGCGGACTGTTCGGGCTGGTGCTGATCGTGCTCATCACCTGGTGTGCGCTCGTCTATATGGACCGAACGCCGCCTGTAACGGAAGTTTCCGGCGCGGCGCAGACCGCGACCGTGTCTGCGGGTCTGCCTTCCCCGGTGTCCCCGTCGCCCGCCGCGGCAGTCTCCGCAGGAAGGCCGCCCGTCCTGCCCGCGCCGCGTTTCGTTCCCGCACAGGGGCTCCTTGCCGTCTGGTTTTCGGGGGTGCTTGTGATGCTGCTGCGCCTGTGCTGGCTGCTGCGCGGCGCACGCAGTCTGTCGCGGCGCGCATTGCCCGTGGGTGACCCGGCGGTTTGCGCATTGCTCGACGAAATGCGCACCGCGCTGCGCGTCTCGCGTCGCGTCGCCGTTCGCGCGGTCGACGGGCTCGCCTCGCCCGTGGCCATGGGCCTGTTCTGGCCCGTCGTGCTGTTGCCCCTGTCCATGCTCTCCGGTCTGACGCCCGAACAGTTGCGGGTCGTGCTCGCCCACGAACTGGCCCACATCCGCCGCTACGATTATCTCGTCAACTTCCTGCAACTCGTGATCGAGTCATTGCTCTACTTCAATCCCGCCGTATGGTGGCTCAGTCGCCAGACCCGCATCGAGCGCGAAGCCTGTTGCGACGCGCTCGCCGCCAGCCTCTCCGGCGGCCCCGAACCCTACGCCGTTGCACTCGCCGAAGTGGCGCGTGCCTGTTCTTGGGGCGCGGTCCTTCCCGTTCCGGCCCAGGCCTTTGGCGCGGAACACCGCTCCGGCGGACTGGCCGACCGCGTTCGCCGCCTGCTCCAGCCCGGCTACTGGCCCCGGCTGCGTCTCCGCGGCCACAGCATCTTGCTTGGGCTTCTCCTGTCCGCCGCGTTGCTGCTCGGCCTCTATCAAAGTTCCAAACTGGGCGTCGCCTTCGCCGGTTGGTGCTTCACAGATGCCCAGCGCGTGGAAGCGCTCAACGGGGTGGACAAGACATTGGTTCCAGGTCCATGGGATCCCAACGCGAAAGAAGAACAGGTAAAAGTGTCAGGACGGGTCGTCCTTTCTGATGGAAAACCAATGCCCAAAAAGGGGGGGCTCTTGGATATTGACTCGTTTAGCGGACACCACAGCGGAACTTCCGGAATTCCCACGGATGGTGAACGTTTTGAGTTTCAGACCACGGCGGGTGAAGTCTGTGTCTCGTGCAGCCTGCCCGGATACGCGCCGGCGCGAGTCGGGCCATTGCATGGTGATGCCGCCCATCCCATTGAAAATGTCGAAATTCGGCTGGAACCCAGCGAGCCGGCCACCGTGCGCTTCATCGACGCCAGTGGCGTTCCCATTTCGGGCGTCCGGGTCACGGCAGGGCCTCGATACTGGCCCAACAGAATTTCCTATACCATCGACCGCGTTTCCGATGATTCCGGCACGGTTACATTGGAACAGTCCCGAAGAACGCCGTTGTCATTTGCTCTCGTTGCTGAAGCGTCAGGTTTCGTGAAGGCCGCTTATGACAACCTCACGCTTGCCTCAGGCACCAGTACCGATTTGGTGCTACAAGCCGACACCCCCATTGAGGGGGTGGTCACGGACAAGGCCTCTGGAAACCCAGTGAAGGGTGCAGAGATTGCCCTGCTTTATAGGGAGGCTGCCCATTCCTCATACGGCACCGATGGCAAAACCCTTGCCAACAGCAACGAGCAGGGGCGCTTTGTTCTTAGGGGGCTTGACAAGGGCCAGGGCTATTACCTTCTTGTGAAACACGCCGGTCACGGCTCGGAGGTGCTTCGTATCGCCCCACCCATGGAAATGCCGTTGACCATCGCCCTCGTACCGCGTTATGTGCGCGGAATCATCCAGGGTGACCTGAGTCTGCTGAAAAGGAAGAAGCCGGACAACGATCCTGAGTGGGCCAAGAGATTCTCCCCTCAGCTTCGATCACTGGTGCGCGCCGGCATGGAGGGGTTGGGCTTGTCCGGTTCGGACGTTCCCATCGTAACCAGTTCGATGGAACTCCACATTGACAACCTTGGGTTTGGCGCCCAGGATACGGAAACTCCGGTGGTCATTAAGGATGGCGTCGGCACGTTCCAGATAGACGGACTGCGCCAGGGAGAACTGACCCTTACGGCGGGGCCGGTCAGCAGACGGATTCAGGTAAGCGCCCCGGTGGGGGACCTTGTTATCGACCTGGCCCAAGCGGCCAAACGCCCCACGCGGCCGGTTCGGCTCAGATTCACGGTGCCACTCGGCGCTCCCCCCGCCTCGGGCACGGTGATTGTGCAGTCCAATTATCCAGATGGACGCCCCTACGAGAACCGCAAGGTGCAAGTTGTCGACGGACGGGGGGAACTGACTGTTGAGCCTCCCGCCAACACGTGGGTGATGGTGAACGGTCTGGCCGGTTATCTTCCCGAACCAGGTTCCGGCAAGGAGCTTTCCATAGACGTTGTTTCCAGATTCTACACGATTACGGCGGGTACGGATCCGTATGATGTGAAGGTACGGCTCGACCGTGCGGGTGCCATCGAAGGTGTGGTGTTGCTTGACGACGGCGCGCCGGCGACTGAGGTAAATCTCAGCGCAAGTATCAAGGTGGAAAAGTCGGACGGTTCCAGCAGTAGCGTGCCGCTTAACAACGCGTTCAACAACTGCAATTCGAAGGGGGAATTTGCCTTTATGCCGGTGCCGTTTGGTGCATGTATTGAGGTGACCGCCTCTTTGGGGTGCTCCACGCAGGTCGCCAAACTCACCGTATCCGAGTGGAAGCCCGTGGCCCGAGTCGAGTTGAAGTTCGGAAAACTGATCGACCTCCCCGTGTCGGTGCTGGGACCCAATGGTAAACCGTTGCCGGGCATGGCCGTCACCCTTTCCGACGATGCCCAATATTCCTTTGGCATGACCACCGACACGGATGGGCGCTGTCTGTTCCGCGGGATTGACCCTTCGCGGAAGTATACGGTGACCGCCAAGCCGGCCGCGCTCTACCAATGCGCATCGATTCCATTGGCCTTGGACGGGACGCCAAATGTACTTCGGTTGCAGGATGGATTACGGCTGGCGGGCCAGACGCGCTTCTCCAACAGTGATGCTGTTCCGGCCAACATAAAATTGAGGGCATATAAGACAGGAAATGAACCGCTGCTGGGCGGGGCGGTCTATCAGGCGGAAACAGTCACCGACAATCAGGGGCGGTTCGTGTTCACCAACCTTTGTCCGGGCACGTTTGTGGTGGACTTCTGTTGGGAGGGTCTCAGCGTTGCCGCCGGCGTCGAAGGCACCGATGCCGAACGCACCTTCACTGCCGGCCAAACCGAACCCGCGCTGATATGGGTGAAGCCGGCGCAACGGTAGGGTGGGTGGAGTTCCGCGCAGCGGAACGCAACCCACCGTTACAAATGGGATCAGCCAAAGAGGCGTTTGGAGAGTTCCTCACGCATCATGCCCAGGTGGTCGGCAACCTCGCCGAGTATGGCGGCCATTGTTCCCAAGCGCAGGGGCGAGTGCAGCGGTATGGTTATATGGTGTTCCCCGCCGGTCTGCGTTGTGAGGCGCTGGTGACTTCCCGTGGTTCGTCCTGCCTTGTAATCAAATGCTGCCAAAAGCCGGGCCAGCTCAAGTCCGGTGATGTCCCGCGGCAGTCTCAAACCGCGATTACCTCATCGCGCACGAAGTGAAGCCGCACCACTTTGGGACAATTCTCTTCTTCAAAGTGACACTTGACAGCGTCACGGACCTGTTCATGGAGTGCTTCAATGGTGTCGGCTTCCGTGAAAATTGCCTCGCCTAGTCCGCGGGCAGTATATCCGCCTTCAGGGGCGTCCTCCACAAGAAATACAAACTCCGTCATTGGCTCTTGCCTTTCGGGGTGCGCATCATTTACTACCAAACCAACTTAATAATACCACGGTGGGTTTCGTTCCGCTGCGCGGAACTCCACCCACCCTACAAATTGCCACTGCGATTGTTGTCGCGCGAAAGCCCGGAAACGCAGACAGGAATGCCTGCGCCACATTGTGTGCCGCTACGCCGGGTACCCGTACGGCGCGCGCTGTTCGCGGCTGACGTAGGCGTTGGCCTCGTCGCTGTCGAATTTCTCCGCCACGGGGTCCCATTTCAGGGGTTTGCCCAGCCAGCGGGCGATGTTGCCCAGGTGGCAGACCGTGCAGGAGCGGTGGCCGATTTCCACGTCCGCCACGGACAGTTCGCGCGAGCGGATGCAGTCGCGCCAGTTGGCCATGTGCGTGTCGCTGCCGTCCGGTTTGTTCTCTTTGCCGTCCGTGATTTCTTTCTCCAGTTCCGGCGGATCGGCCTTGAATTCGCCGCGCTTGGTGCTGACCGTGCCGCGCTCGCCGATGAAGGTGCCGCCCCCGGCATTGCCCCGGCCGTCAATATGCAGCACGGTGCCGTTGGCATAGCGCATGTGTACCGGTGCCGTCAGCGCGCCCCCGTTGGCCCAGGCGCCCTCCTTGGCAATGGAGAAACCGAAGCGCTCCGATTCGGGCGCGTCCATGTCGGCCCAGATTTCCACCGGCCCCGAATTATCCATGCCCAGCGCCCACTGAATCATGTCCAGACCATGCGCGCCCCACCCGGTCATTTCGCCGCCCGAATAGGGACGGAACGATATCCAGCCCAGCGGCCGCCCCTTGGCGTCCGTCCGATTCTCGGCACGCGGCAGATACAGGTCCTTGTTGTAGGGCCTCGGCTGCGTCTGGCCGCACCATGCGTCCCAGTTGAGCCCGTCGGGCACCGTCTCCTCCGGCAGGTCGCAGTCCCACGGGCTGGGGTAGTTTGCCGAGTGTACTTCTTTGATCGCGCCCAGTTTGCCCTCGCGAATGAATTTGCAGGAGATGACATTGGGCGGGGTGGAGCGCTGCTGGCTGCCCACCTGCACGATGCGCTTGTTCTTGCGCGCCGCCTCCACCATGAGCCGCCCCTCGCGGATGGTAAGCGTCATCGGCTTTTCCACATACACGTCCTTGCCCGCGTTGCACGCGTCAATGGACGGCAGCGCGTGCCAGTGGTCCGGCGTAGCGATGACCACCGCGTCGATGGAGGGGTCCGCGAGCAGTTCGCGGTATTCGGTGTACACCTTCCAGCCCTTGTCCTTGAACTTCGTCAGCCGCGCGGTGTTGATATCCGCGGCGGCCACGCCCTGCATGCCCTCCACCAGCTTGATGTGATCCTGAGCGCGCCGGCCCACGCCGATGAATCCGACCTGGATGCGGTCGTTGGCGCCAAAGGCGCTTCGGGGGATGAACATTGGCGCCGCGGCCATTCCGGCGGCGGCAAGAAAACTGCGGCGGGTCATGGACATGGCGGTTCTCCTGGTTGGGCTGCCAACACATTCCAAACGTATTATACGGACCAGGCGGGGCCGTTCAACATGGGTCTGTTGTTTGAAACCCGCCCGCCTTTCCCCGTTGTCCCTTACGGGGATTTTCGTCTTTCGTGCAGCGTCTTTCTGCGGTCCGCCAGCACAAGTGCCGCCGCCACCAGGCAGGTGCCCGCCGACACGGCCGCTCCGGTATAGAACGTCCACGGCCGGTAGCGGAAGACGACTTCCTTTTCCGTTCCGGTGAGCCGCACGCCCCGGAAGTTCTTCCATATCTGCTCGATGGGACGTTGCGTGCCGTCCGCGCAGGCCTGCCAGCCGGGATAGTATTGGTCCGTAAGCACCAGCAACCCGGCCCTGCCCTGCGGCGGGCGAACCGCCACGCGCTGGGCGTCGTACGCCGTAATCTCGGCGGCCGCAATACGGCCGTCCGGCGGTGCGGCGAAATTGGGTTCGGGCTGTTCCGGTTGAAGGACAAACGCGCGGGGCCATGCGTTGTCGTTTTCAAAGATGGCCAGATCACCGTTGCGTGAAATCATGTGAAACGGGGGGGGGGCCTCCAGTCCGTTGAGCCAGTCCAGCCTTGGCGGACCGAAAAACTCATTTCCCAGACCGAGGAGCAGATAACGGACTCCCGCAAGGTTGAGCAGTGGCCCCGCGCCTTCCCCGAGGGAAAGTCCTCCGCGCAGTCCTGTTGAGGTGGCGTGTCCGGCTTCGGATTCCTTGGCGCGGATTCTCGGCGTGAGGCAGGTGCTGTAACGCGCATAGAACTCCGGCAACGTGAAGGGCGACTGGCCGTTGAGACAGGCGATTCCAAGCAGTGGCCCGAGTTTGGGGACCCGGCGGCCTCCGTCCAGCGCGTAATCGGCGTAGACCCGCTGTCCCTGCAAGGCGTGTTCGCGGAGAAAAGACTGCACCGCCGTGTCCAGTCCCGTCAGGTCCGGTTCCTTGGGCAGATTGAATTCAGACGCGGGGTAACAGGTCCATGCGCACACCATGAGTGCCAATGCCGGTATGAGGGCCGGTGCCGCGGTCCACGCCCGGCCGCATCCCGTCCTCCCGGACGGACGCACCAGCGCGGCCACTGCGGGCAGCAGTCCCATGAACACGAAAGTGAGTATGGCCAGGCTTGTGTCAAATCCCGACCACAGCCGGTCGGCCACAAAGGCCGCAATGCCCGCAAAGATCAGGAAGAGCAGGGGGGCGGCGGGCAGCCGGCGTTTTTCCGCCGCCGCTTCCAAATCGTCCGCGAGGCGCTGCGCGCCCAGGGCCGCGAGTACCGCGATGGAAAACAGAAGAAACGGCGCAAACCGGACGGGTGCCTGAAACCAGCTTCCCGTGGGCACGAAGTGAAAGTACATGAAGGCGACCCAAGAGTCGCTGCCGCGCAGCAGTTCCAGGGCGAGTACCGCGGGCAGGAGAAAGAAGACGGCCTCTGCGGCGGGTTTGCGGCGCACCAGCGGGAAAAGGGCCAGGGCAAGGACGGGCAGGCCGGTGAAAAGGAGGTTTCCGCCCGTGCTTCCTGCGACGAGCTGGTGCAGCAGTTCGGCATGGCTGCCCAGCCCGCCGCTGAAAGCTGTTTCAAAACTGAGCGCGTTTGGTCCGCGCACACTGAGGAGCGAAAGCTCCGCCGTGGGAAAGATTTGCACGGCGGCAAACCCCAGGGAGAACACCGCCGCGGCGCCAAACCATAAGACGGTGCTGAAAACCCTTCGCCCGTTCTTGCCGCGAAGGAAGCGCTGCGCCATACGGAAGACGCAATAGACCGCCAGCAGCAGCCCTGTCCGCGCTGAAATCTCGGCCTCTCCGGCAAAGAACTGCAACGCCAGCGCCCCGCCCAGCGCGGCGGCGCGGCCCGGCCCCGGCGCATCCTCCAGCCGGTCGGCCAGAAGCAGGACCAGCGGAATCCAGACGGCGCTGTTGTAGGTGTCGGGCACCGCGCACAAATGCAGGACCGACCATTCGGAGAAAGCGGCGGTCACCGCCCCCAAAACCGCCGCCGCAGTCCCGAGCCGGAGCGACTGCCGCAGATAGAGGAACATGAAAATGGCGAACATCCACAGGTGCAGGCCTCCCGTCAGCAGCCGGGCGGCACGGCAGGGAAGAAAGAGAAAGAGCCCGTTGGGCGGGTACAGCGGCCCGTATTCGAGCGTGGCAAACATGGGCATGCCGAACATTTCCCGGTGGTTCCACAGGGGCAGTCCGCCCCGGAACAGCGCATCCCTGGAAAAGAGCAGGTTCGGGATGTAGTACCGCAGCACATCGCCGACACCTTCGCCTCCGGCAGGGCCGCCCCCGCGCCAAAACCGTGTCCAGACGTACAGGCCCGCCAGTACCGCACATGCGCCCAGCACCAGGGCGCCGGCACTTGCCGCGCGTCCTTTTCCCTCTTCCGTCTTTGTGTTCATTCGGACACAGTCATTCCGCCATGGCCTTGCTATGCCGCATTTCTCATGCGGACCATTGCGCACAGTATAGCAAAACGGAAAATCAATCCCGTTCGTTTTGTGCCGTTCCGTGCGGGCGGGTATCATGTGCCCCCGCCCGGCATGCCGCCGGGTCTGGAGCGCAGTATGGCACACGACACAATGACCGGGGTGGAGCGGACGGCGCGTATTCTGGCGCGCAAGCCCGCAGACCGCATAGGGCTCTTTGAACATTTCTGGGGCGACACGCTCGCGCTTTGGCGGCAACAGGGGCACATCCGGTCCGGCCAGAGCCTTGAGGACCATTTCGGTTTTGACATGCAGGGTTTCTGGCCCTTCAACATGGTCGCCCGGCCCGATTTTGAACCCGTTACGGTAGAGGAAACCGAAGAGACCGTGTTGCGCCGCGACGGCAACGGCGCGCTCCTGCGCGTGAGCAAGACCCACGACGCCACACCGGAACATGTGGACTTCCTGGTGCGGGACCGGGCCGGGTGGGAGGAACACATCAAGCCCTTCCTCACCCCCGACCCGGCGCGTGTCAATTTTGAAGGCTATCGCAGCGCCCGCCGTCAGGCAGCCGGGCAGGGCCGGTTCTTCTTCTGGTCCGGAGTGAATGTGTTTGAGCTGATGCACCCCGTCTGCGGCCACCAGCACATGCTCATGGGCATGGCCGCCGACCCCGACTGGGTCCGCGACATGGTGGACACCTATGCCCGGCTCACCGTGGACCTCATGGAGATGCTCTTTTCCGGGGAGGGCGCGCCCGACGGGGTCTGGTTCTACGAGGACATGGGGTTCAAGGAACGGCCCTTTATGTCGCCCGGCATGTACCGCGAAATCATCCAGCCCGGCCACAAACGCACCATTGACTACGCCAAAAGCCGCAGGCTTCCGGTGATCATGCATTCCTGCGGCTATGTCGAACCGCTGGTGCCCGGCATGATCGGGGCGGGCATCGACTGCCTCCAGGTCATCGAGGTCAAGGCCGGCATGGACCTGCTCCGGCTTTACCGGGACTACGGCGACAGGCTTTCGTTCATGGGCGGCATGGATGTGCGGACGCTGTATTCCAACGACCGTGCCGCCATCGACCGGGAGCTTTTGGCCAAGGTGCCGGTGGTCAAGGGAGGGCACGGTTATGTGCTCCATTCCGACCACAGCATCCCCGGCCAGGTCACCTACGATTCTTACCGGTATTTTGTTGATCGGGGATTGGAATTGGGGCGTTATGTGTAGTATATTGCCGTAAGGTCAACCGCAATAACGGGTTTGGAGAATTGTGCCATGGAACTCTTTGAACGCATCGCAACCTGCACGAGCCGGGGCAAGATCAACCAGAATTCGCCCTATCCGCCGG
>CAZOMH010000088.1:0-10974 GCA_964580415.1 uncultured Nitrospirales bacterium | reverse complement strand
AGCCGGCCTTCACAATGGCCGCAAAACTGTCGGCCTTCAGCGCGGCGCCGCCCACCAGGAACCCGTCCACATTGGGCTTGGCCAGCAGTTCGGCCGCATTGTCCGGCTTGACACTGCCACCGTACTGGATGCGCATTGCTTCGGCGGCATCCGCGCCAAACAGATCGCGCACCAGGGCGCGGGTAAACACATGGACTTCCTCGGCCTGTTCGGGCGAGGCTGTTTCACCGGTGCCGATGGCCCACACGGGTTCATAGGCCAGCACCACATTGGCCAGGTCGGCGGTACTGAGGCCCTTGAGCCCCTCGACCACCTGACGTTTGATAACGTCTTCCATTTTGCCGCTCTTGCGTTCTTCGAGAAGTTCGCCAATGCAGAACATGACCTTCAGGCCGGCCGCAAGCGCGAAACGGAGCTTTTCGTTCAGCAGCGCGTCGGTGTCGCCGAAGATGTGGCGGCGTTCGCTGTGGCCGATAATGGTCCACGTGCAACCGACATCGGCCAGCATTTGCGGAGAAACGGCGGCGGTGTAGGCACCGCTTTCCTTTATATAGGCGTCCTGGCCGCCCATGGCGATATTCGAACCGGCCAATGCCTTGCCCACGGGGTACAGGGAGACGTAGGTCGGGCAGACCACGATCTCAACTGCCGTGGCACCGGCCACCAGGGGCTTCAACCCCTCGGCAAGCGCAACCGCCTCGTTCACCTTCAGGTTCATCTTCCAGTTGCCGGCAATAATCGGCTTCCTCACGGCACTACCTCTCTCTCGCGCGTTTCATCGCGCTTTCCTGATTTCCAAACAAATCCGCCGGTCCATGGGGGACCGGGACACCCTGCGCATGGTCCCTGCTGCCTGTGGCGTATACGCAGACAGAACACCGCAAGCGGAACTGGGACACCTATGGGACAAGATTAGCACAGGCGTACCGGGCAAAACAAATCGTATGGGAACATGAACCCGTATTGGCACCCCTTTTTTACCGGGATACACCCTGGGACAGGTGCGGAAACATTGGGACGTCCAAAGAGGACGTCCACAAAGGATGATTCCAACCGGGCGGTATAGTATCATTACTCCGCCGATGCGGAGTATCATGGGTGAAGACTTGGATATTCATACTGTGGACAAAAATCACGAACCAGCAGGCGGTGCATCATGAACGTCAAACCCCACCCCACACTTTCGCTTGAGATCACGGAAAAGCTCGCGCGGCGGGTGACCTCGGGCAAGTATCCGGTGGGTTCGAAACTTCCCACGGAGCGGGCGCTGGCCGAGGAATTCGGGGTGGCCCGGCACGTGGTGCGGGAGGCGCTTAAGCGTATCGAAGCATTGGGTTTGGTCCGCATCCGCCAAGGATCGGGAATATTCGTCGAGCAGTTGAACTTCGGCGCGGGGGCCGAGCTGTTTGAATTGTTGCTCCGCAACGAGGAGGGCGGCATTAATTTCGAGTATTTGAAGGATATTCAGGAGTTCCGCAGCCATATGGTGCGGGCCATTGTTCAGCTTGCCGTGGTCCGGCGTGACGATTCGGAACTGGCGGAGGTGCGCGCGCTGGTGGCAAAACTCCTTCTTCCGACCATCAGCGAAGCCGAGCGCGAGGAGGCCTCGGAGCGGCTTTTCGAAGTGGTGGCGGTGGCCACGCACAACCGCGTGTACAAGCTCGTGTTCCACACTCTGGGCCGGGTCTTTATGAAACTGCGGCGCATGTTCGACATGCCGTTGCTGAATGAGGAGGAGGCCGGCCATATCCTGGGCGGGTTGTCGGAATCTTTTGAGCGGCGCGACGTGGTTCGGGCCGACCTGCTCGCCTGCCGCTATCTCAATGCCATGGACCAGATGCTGACCATGATGGCGCGGGGGCAAATGCCCGACCCGCAGCTTTAGGCGCGGCGGTTTAAAGTGAAACAGTCCGGCCTCCGGCCGGTTGCATGTTTTCTCCGCGCGCGCGGGGGTGTTTGCTCTTGAGTGTGGCGGGTCGGGCCGCACAGTTTCAGCGACTGGAGTGGGCGGGCGGATCAGTAAAGGTCTGGCCTGCGCCGCCGCAGGGAGAAACGAGGAATAGTCATGAGAAGAACCGGTGGAATTCTGACTCTTTGCCTGCTGTTTTCAGGCATCCTGCCGGTATTTGCTTTTGCCCAGGTGACCGCTTGGTTTGCTCCGGGCACGACCAAGGTGCTGCGCGATGCAAAACCGGACACGGACGCGCTTCAATGGGAGCTTTCGGCCGCACGGAATGAAACGGAGGCATGCCAACTGGTCCTGTTGTCGGAACAGTCCGTCGGCGGGGCAAAGGTGACGGTTTCCGATTTCCGGTGCGGACCTTCCGGCGCCACGCTGTGTCCGAAACTGTACAAGGTCGAATATGTCCCCAATGTTGTGGGCGACACGCCCTATCCTGATCCGCTTCCCCCGCTTGGGCCTCTGGATTTGCAGCCCAACTCAGCCCAACCAGTCTGGATATCGGTGCGCGTTCCGAAAGAAGCAACACCGGGTGCATATGAAGCCGCGGTTCATGTGGAGGCAAACAACATAACCCGGGATTACCCAATCAGGCTGAAGGTCTGGGACTTTATCCTTCCCGGGACGCCGTCCTGCGAGACAGCCTTCGGCCTGGATTTGGCCTCCATTGCCCGGCAGCACGGGGTTGACGCCGCGTCACCGGAGGCAAAACTGCTCTATGCCAAGTACTACGAGATGCTGCTTGATCACCACATTTCGGCCTACACGATTCCGGCGGATTTGATGTCCGATGACGCCGAAAAATACCTCACGGATCCCCGCATGACTTCCTACATGCTCCCGTATTCTGAAGACGACGGCGAGATACAGAAATTGGCGGCCCGCTTGGCGGGCCGGGAATACTATGCCAAAGGCTATTTTTATGCCACAGACGAACCGGTTACCAAAGAAGCGTACGGGACTGTGGACAAGATTGCGGAGCGTCTTCGCCGCAATGCGCCCGGATACCGCTGGGTCGTGCCCTTCTTTCGTGCGCCTGAATGGACCGCGGAAGGGGGCGGCAGCCTGACGGCATTTGACCTGATGTTGGGAAAGGTCAATCTCTGGTGCCCCATTTCCAACTACTTTGACTCGGAGCCCAGAACCAGGCCGTTCTTGGCGGAACGCCGCCAACTGGGCGAAAAGGTGTGGTGGTATGTCTGCTGCGGGCCGGGCGCTCCCTACAACAATTTCTTCGTGGACATGAGCGCCATGTCGCACCGCATGCTCTTTTGGCAGCAAAAGAGGGAGAATGTGCAGGGCTTGCTCTACTGGAACACCACCTACTGGAATCCTGCATGCATCGACAATCCCTGGACCAGCATGATGACGGTGAAAGACATCAACGCGCTTCTGCGCGGGGACGGTTCGTTGCTTTATCCAGGAAAACAGGTGGGCGTGGACGGTCCTGTGTCATCGCAAAGGCTCGAAGTCATCCGGGACGGACTGGAAGATTTCGACTACCTGACGCTTGCCGGAACGTGGCTTGGTGAGGACGTCGCGCAGCGGTTCGCCGCAACGCTCGCGCGCACGCTCAAGGATTGGGAGCAGGACCCGAAGGTGCTGGAGAAGGTGCGCTGTGAACTTGCCGCCATGCTGGAGCAAAAGGCAAAGTCCCGAGAATAAGACATATGGGGAGGCGCCCGGCGGGGAAAAGAACCCCGCACAAGAAGGACTGTCCTTTCCGGATTCCTGATCCCGGACGGCATTTCGCGGTATTACTCGGAGTCGTGTGCCCGGCATTATTTCAGATCGCCGAAGGGCGGCATCCGTTGACCTGCCCTGTGGGCGGGGTGCGAAAAGCGGGGACAGACACGTCTCCGCTCCCTGCGGTCGCTCTGCTTGCATCAGTCCCCGTTTTCGCTGGGCCGACTGGGAGGAAAGCGGCGAGTATGTCGGCGTGCGGCGCGCGGACGCTTTGGCCGATATCGCGCGTTGGACAAGGCAAATCAGTGTCGCCGTTGCACTGGCAGACGCGGCATCCTGCCGCGTTCTGCACGGCGTATAAAGAACACGCGCCTGCTGCATTCTTGAGGTTGCAAAGACTGCCCGCCGTTGTCAATTCTGTAAAACTATGTTATACTGTCTTTGGGTGAAATGTGGTTCAATTACGTCAGTGGAATGTTGAACCAGTAAAGAGAAGACTCTAAGAAGAGGAGGGTAAGGGCATGATCCGGAGGGGGTTATTCAGGCGAATCCATGGGGCTATGGTTGTGGAGGGGGGGCTTTTGCTTCTACTAACGGTCATCGCGATGGGCTCTTCCAGTGCATTTGGCCAGAGTTCCATACCCGATCCCGACGCATGGGTCACCAACGGCGACGTGCATGCCATAGCGCACTCCGGGGGCATCACCTATCTCGGCGGCGATTTCTCCCACATTGGGCCCCTCACGTGGTCTTGGGTGCCGCTGGACATAACATCGGGACAACTTTCCGGCAGCTACCCGAAGGTCGTCGGAAGCGCCAATGCTTCTGTTGCGGATGGATTGGGAGGATGGTATATCGGCGGCAGTTTCAAACAAGTCGGCGCAGTAGCGTGCAGCGGTCTCGCGCACATGCTTTCCGACGGCTCCATGGATGCCGCATGGACTCCCCCGATGGACGGTTATATCTATTCCCTTGCCATATCCGGCGCAACGATCTATGTGGGCGGACACTTCACAAGCATAGACGGGCAACCGCGCAATAGCATCGCCTCGTTCAACACGGTGACGGGCAAGCTCACCGCCTGGAATCCCGACGCAAACGGCGTGGTGTACCGTATTGCCGTTTCCGGTGCGACGATCTATGTCAGCGGGTATTTCAGCAGCATCGGCGGGCAGGCGCGCAACCATATCGCCGCGCTCGACGGGACGACGGGCAAGGCCACCGCATGGGACCCCAACGCGAACGGGAATGTCACTGCCCTTGCTGTTTCGGGTACGACGGTCTATGCAGGCGGAAGTTTCAATACTATCGGCGGGAAGTTGCGCGCCAGCATTGCCGCGTTGGATACAGCCGTAAACACAGGCAACGCTACCGCATGGAATCCGAATGCGTACAACAACGGACTGACCCCCGCAATTCGTGACATTGTGGTTTCCGGGGCGACCGTTTACGCGGGCGGGTATTTCACGGGTATCGGCGGTCAGATGAGAAACGGACTTGCCGCGCTGGATACAACGATGAACACCAACAACGCCACCGGGTGGAACCCGGGGTTTGCAAGTGCAGATGTTTACACCCTTGCGGTTTCGGCAAGCACGGTCTATGCAGGTGGAGCCTTCGAATGGGTCAACGCACCTGCGGGACTGAAGCAGCGCCATAATCTTGCCGCATTCGACAGAATTACCGGCAATGTAACTTCGTGGGATCCCTATGCTGAAGGGGAGGTAACCACCCTTGGGATATCCGGAACGAAGATTTATGCGGGCGGGAATTTAGCCACCGTCGGGGGGTATGCGCGCAATAAGATCGCTGCTCTCGATGCGGCAGGGGTGGGCACTGCCTGGAACCCCAATGCAGATGGAATTGTTGACGCGCTGGCTGTGTCGGGGTCTGCGGTCTATGCGGGCGGGCGTTTCCAGAACATTGGCGGTCAGTCGCGAAACTACATTGCAGCGCTGAACGCGACGTCAAACACGAACAACGCCACCGCATGGAATCCCGACTTGCAGCATGCGACTCATGACGGGAATATAGGCGTCCGAGCCCTCGCCGTTTCAGGCGCGACGGTCTATGTGGCCGGTGTCTTCACCAGTATAGGCGGTCAGCCGCGCAATGGCTTGGCGGCCCTGAGCGCCACGGTAAACACGAACAACGCCACCGCGTGGAATCCCAGCGCAGACGGCGTCGTGTATTCCATTGCCGTCTCCGGAACGACGGTTTATGCGGGCGGTGACTTCACCAGTATAGGCGGTCAGCCGCGCAACGGCCTGGCAGCCCTGAACGCGACGGTGAACACGAACAACGCCACCGCGTGGAATCCCGGTGCGTTGGGAACCTCGGTATATTCCATTGCAGTCTCCGGAACAATGGTCTATGTGGGCGGGGGGTTCACCAGTATAGGCGGTCAGCAGCGCAAGTACCTCGCCGCGCTGGACGCAACGGTGAACACAAACAACGCCACCGCATGGAATCCCGGCGCCGACAATGCCGTGCGTACCCTTGCCGTTCTTGGGACGAACGTTTATGCGGGCGGGGATTTCACCACAATCGGCGGGCAAACGCGCTACGGCGCCGCAGCGCTGGACACCACAGCGAACACGAACAACGCCACTTCGTGGAATCCCAATGGTTATGCCAACGGGTTTGCATTCTCGCAGAATGCGGTTCATGTCGGTGGTGGACGTAATTACACGTATACGCCGATTGGTACGCTGAGTGTGGGACATTACGCCCAGTTCCTCCTCATACCCGAACCGCCAAGGGACCCCGGTGCGGACAACATCGGGCCAACGTCGATTCGGTGGACGTGGTCGGATCATTCTTTCAACGAAACCGGTTTCAAGGTTTGGGTGGATTCGGGTGCTGCGGAACCCATCACGCTGCGCACCACCACGGCGGCAGATGCAACCAACTGGACCATGGGTTCACTTCAGCCGAACACACAGTACACATTTCAGGTGGCAGCGACGAATGCACAGGGCGACAGCGCAAAAACCAACAGTTTCAGCACAAGAACCCCAGCTGCGGTTCCCGTTGCCCCCGCGGTTGGCAATGCCACGGCCTCGACGTTGGATGTGTCCGTGGGCATCGGCGACGGCAATCCGGAAAATACGGAGTATGCCCTCCAGTGCGTCACCACGGGACAGTGGATACAACCCGGCGGCGTTTTGGGTTCTGCGCCCGCGTGGAACACTGCCGCGGGGTGGGGGGCAGCATCCCTTCTTGACCTGGCACCGGCCACCACCTATGCCTTTGCCGCCAAGGCGCGTGACAGTGTGGGCGTCGAAACGGTGCCCGGACCGTCCGGTCAGGCGACCACGCTGCAAGTCTCATCGGTTACGGCAACCATTTCCCGTGTCACACCGTCACCGACCACGGCGGATGCCGTTATCTACAAGGTGGTTTTCAGCAAGCCCGTTGGCACGAGTTTCACCGCGGCGGACGTGAAAGTGGGCGGGACACTCTCGGGCACGACAACGGTGGCGGGTGCGGACCCAAGTTACACGGTTACATTGTCGCTGGCCGATCCGAACGCGAATGGCACGGTCGCTATTGTCATTCCGGCGGGTAGTGTCACCGACCTGCTTGGCAACCCGTACTCGGGCGGCAATTCGCAGTTGTGCATGGTGTACAACTGGCCCGGCTTTGCCGTGCAGCCGCAAAGTGCGAGACTCTATGTGGCAGACAGCCTCACCCTGCGGGTGCAGGTAGCCGCCGAGGGCGGGATTCCGACGGCCTACCGCTGGAAATTCGACGATGGGTCAACCGTGGACGATGGTCCGTCCTTGGTTGAGTGGCCACTCGGCGCGGTTGCCGCGGCCCATGCGGGCCACTACTGGTGTGAGGTGACCTTTGACGGCGTTGTGCATTTCAGCAACAGGGCGAACATTGAGGTGCAGCCCCGCGTGGGTATCATTACGCCGCCGGTGGGCGGCGACGGAACCCCGGGAGGCAGCCATACCTTTGCCGTGACTGCATCGGGCGGATACGGACCGTTGACATACCAGTGGAAAAAGGACGGTGCCGACATCTACCAGGGGAACGGCAATATATTGCAACTCTCGGGCCTTAACCACGATGACAGCGGCGGTTACAGCGTGGAGGTCAGCGACACCAATGGTGACAGTATCGAGACGGTTCCGGTCACGCTGACCGTACCCATGGGCCTTCCTGTGGCGGGTATGGGGGGACTGGCTCTGCTGGCAGCGATTTTGGGAGTAGCTGCGGTGCGGCGGCGGAGTTAAAGATCAGGAAGCCTCTTCTACGTTGGGGCGGCGGTGCAGCACACGGCGCTATGCGCGTGCGTTTCCACTGGCCTCGCGCTGGGCGCGCTCGGTTCCGCGGGAGCGCACGACCAGGACGGCGCAGTCGACGGCGTGGCGAACGCTGTCGACGGTGGCGCCGTGGATGAGGTCGCCCAGGCCTTTGTGCCCGTGCGAGCCCATGATGAGCAGGTCAAAGCCCAGTTCGCCCGCGGTGCGGACGATTTCATCGACGGGCTTTCCGCGGCGCAGGGCGATCTCGACGGGCAGTTCGCGCTCTTCAATTTCGCGGGCGACCTGTTCGAGGTAGGCCTTGTCTTCGTCGCCGTGGCGGCTGGCGCTTTCTTCCCCGTATACCAGGGAGCCGGGGGTGTCGACCACGTGGATGAGTGTGAGCCGGGCCTTGTGGGATTTGGCCATGGTGACGGCGGCCGAGATGATGGCCGCGTCGCCCCGGGCATGCTCGAGGGCGACACCGATCTCGCGGATGGCCACGGGACGAATCTGTTCGGCAACGCTGCGGCCGAGTGTTTGCAGGCCGCTTTCCCATTCATGGCCGCGTCCGAAGAAGGGGCGCAGGAGAATGTAGACCAGCCCGGCCAGGCACAGGCCCAGCGCCGGCGCGAGGATGAGCCAGGTCCATGCCGGGGCGCTGCCCATCCATTCGGAGAGGGTGGCGTGGACCAGTTTCAGGTTGAGCGCCACGATGGTTACGGCAACGGTCCATGCGAGCATGCGGACCCATCTTGGACTGGCGAAGTTGCCCATCTTCCTGCGGTCGGAGGTGAAATGGATGAGCGGGATGACGGCGAAGGGGAGCTGGAGGCTGAGCACGACCTGCGAGAGGATCAGCAGGCGGTAGGTGCCCGATTCGCCCCAGATATAGATGGCGATTACGGCGGGGAGCAGGGCGATGGAGCGCGTGATGAGCCGGCGCAGCCAGGGCCGCATACGCAGGTTGAGGAAGCCTTCCATGACAATCTGTCCCGCAATGGTGCCGGTGATGGTGGAGCTTTGCCCGGCGGCCACCAGCGCGATGGCGAAGGCGATAGGGGCCACGGTGTGGCCCAGAATGTTGTCCAGCATCGAGTGGGCCTGTTTGATCTCGGTGACCTCGATGCCGCGCGCGTGGAAGTTGGCCGCGGCCATGATCAGGATGGCGGCGTTGACGAAAAACGCGCCGTTGAGCGCCACGAACGAGTCGAGCATGTTGAAGCGGGATGCTTCGCGCTTGCCCGTGATGGTGTTGGATACCGCCCGGGACTGCACCAGCGCGGAGTGCAGGTACAGGTTGTGGGGCATGACCGTGGCGCCGATGATGCCTATGACGATGTAGACGGCGGTCGGGTCCATGCGCGGAATGAAACCGCCGGCGATGCCGCCCCAGTCGGGGCGCGACAGGAACACTTCAATCAGGAAGCAGCCGCCGATGGTGCTGACCATCAAGATGATGAACGCCTCGATCTTGCGCACGCCGAAACGCTGCAATGCCAGCAGCAGGAAAGTGTCCAGCGCGGTGACGGCGCAGCCCCAGAGCATGGGCAGGCCGAAGAGCAGGTTCAGTCCGATGATGGTGCCCAGCGCCTCGGCCAGGTCGCAGGCGGCGATGGCAATTTCGGCGAATACCCAGAGCATGAAGGTCACGGGCCGGGGATATTCTTTGCGGCAGCCCTGGGCGAGGTCCAGGCCGGTGACGATGCCGAGCCGCGCGGAAAGGGTTTGCAGAAGAATGGCCATGAGGTTTGAGGCCAGAATGACCCACAGCAGCGTGTAGCCAAACCGCGCGCCCGCCTCAATGTCGGTGGCCCAGTTGCCGGGGTCCATGTAGCCCACGCTGACGAGATAGGCGGGACCAAGGAATGCCAGGAACCGGCGTGCCCAGCCGCGGCGCTTGATGTTTACTTCGCCCCGGCTGTTTTCGATCCGCTCTTTGGTCGTTTTCGTCGGTTCCGCCATGGTGCAACCATCCTACCAGAGAAGCGCAGGGTGTGCGAAGTTCCGCGAAGCGGAACTGCGCACACCGTGGGAGCCGGCAGGGATGCCGGCGCTCCCAGTAGGAGTGGTGCGCTCCGTTCCGTTTTGCGGAACTGCGGTCGGACCGTCAAAGGGCTCCCCCCGAACGATGTCCTTGGCGGACAGGTTCGGGGGGGGCCATAAATCGGAAATCAGAAATGCATGAATTGGAGGGTGAAACTCTCCAATCCGGCGATGGGCCTGTTATTTGGCTGCCGGTGCCGGCTTTGTCTCGGGGGGCGACGGGTCCTTGACGCGGTTTCGATTCTGTTACCGGATGTCGAACATATGGGTTACGGCGGCCATCTTGGGACTCACCGGCGCTTTGCCCGGATACTTTACAAACTCGACGTGGCCGTCCATGAAGAGCACGTTGGCACCACCGGGGATGTGGTTGAACTTGTCCGCTTTAAGGGCCACGTTGTCGTACATGATGAAGATATCGCTCTGTGATTTTGCGCCGGCCGCGGCGTTGTTGATGTCCGTGATCAGGAAACGTTCGATGCCCTGCCGCAGGCGGTATACGGTCGTTCCGCCGGCATTGCCGCTGCCCTGATCGACCGTGCGGTCCGCATCCGCCGCCGCACGCAGGGCCGCATTGGCGCCGGGGCTGGTGGAGTGGCGGTATTGCCGGGTGGCCCGGAACAGACTCCGGGTCACGTCAAGAAACTGGGCGGGTCCTTCGGACATGTTGACAATGTCCGCGTCGGACAGGCCGATGACTTCCGCCTCCTGAAGCAGTTGACGCATGATGCGCATGGAAAAGTCGAGGGGATCGGTGTCGGAACAGCGGTCCAGCATCCAGGGCATGTAGGTGTAGCTGGCGTCAACGGCTTCCACGCCTTCCTGGCGGTTGCCGTCCAACTTCCTTGTCAGGGTGAGTGTTCCGTCCGGCAGTTGGTGGTTGGACAGCCGGTCGAGCGCGTCGGACGGGCAAAAAACGATGGCCGGGTCGGTGAGGTATTCGGGGTAGACGGCATTGACCATCGGCCCGTACGCAAAGCAGGCGCGTGTACCGCACCCCAGTTCCATTTCCACCGGAGGAAAGAGACT